>JAKAPB010000351.1 GCA_021823045.1 Actinomycetes bacterium
ATGGGCGGACCCCACTTGGAAGCCGCTGTGCCAGCTGTCCCCTGCGACGCCAGGTAACTGCGAATGCAGATAGGTCTACCCCGGGCAGGGAGTTCAGAGCGGATACGGCACCCATCACGAATTGGCCGACACCACTTTTTTCGCCGAGTAGTGCCGTCGCCTCGAGCGCTACCTTCACCATTCCTCCAACTCTGCCAGATGGAGAGGATATCCTACCAGCCCTAATTCGCCCATGCTAAGTTAATCTCTAAGGATGATATGCGTGCTCTCTGGTGGAGTTGGTGCCGCCAAGTTCCTTAGGGGCCTAAGGGGCTCCCATTTAGGCCGACACATTGTTGCGATAGTAAATACCGGCGACGACGATCGATTCCACTCCCTTGCGGTTTCGCCGGACATCGACACGGTCACCTATACACTCGCCGGCCTTTCCAATGACACCCTCGGTTGGGGGGTGAAGGACGAGACATTTGTAGCAATGCAAGAGCTGACCGCGCTTGGGGGCGAAAGCTGGTTTTCCCTCGGGGATAGAGACCTCGCAACCCACCTCTACAGAACTGACCGACTGAATGAAAGAGCGACGCTAAGCGAAGTTACCGCCGAAATAGCCTCGAAGCGCAATGTCGGGATAGAGATCTTGCCAATGTCGAACGATCCCGTCAGGACCCGCATCGTCCTATCCAGCGGCGGAACTACCCAGGAGGTGAGCTTTCAGGAGTACTTCGTCAAACAGAGGCACCAGGAGAGGGTCCTAGAGGTCAATTATCGTGGGGCGGAGACGGCCTCTGCGGCACCTCAGGTTTTAGATTCGATAGCTGAGGCGGAGGTGATCATAATCGCCCCCTCCAACCCGATACTTTCGATCAAACCGATATTAGCGATCGATGAGATCGCAAAAGCGGTGATAAAGAGACGCTCATCTACGGTATTGGTATCCCCTATTGTCGGGGGTAAGGCGATAAAGGGGCCCGCCGAGTCAAACCTCAGAGACCTCTTTGGTGACGCCTCCCTTGTCTCTGTGGCCCGCATCTATGAGGACTTCGCCTCCGGTATTGTCATCGACCATAGAGATTCCGACGCTAAAAGCGAACTCGAGTCACTCGGCTATAGAGTACTTCTAACAGATACCATGATGACCACGAGGGCAAAGGAAGAGGCCTTAGCAGAGGCGACGGTTAGGTTCGCTATGGCCGGGGCCGTTAACTAGCTCCGTTTTCGAATGCCGGGCCAACGCCTGGGTCATCGCACAGACAATTAGGCGAGTGATGCAAAAAATTGAGATCCTCCCGATCATCGGGATTGGCGAGATAAGGCCCGGAGACGACGTCGCTTTGGAAATGGTCAACAACTTCGCTTTTGAACAGAACGACATAGCCGTTGTCACGCAGAAGGTCGTCTCCAAAGCCGAGGGTCGCATAGTCTTAGCCGGTCAAGACGACGAAGCGGCTTATGAGGAGGCGGTGTTATCCGAAGCAAAGCGGATCCTCCGACAGAGGGGGCACCTACTGATCACCGAGACCCATCACGGTTTCATCTGTGCTAATTCCGGGGTAGATAGGTCCAATAACCTCGATGGAGAGATCTCCCTCCTGCCAATAGACCCCGACCGGTCGGCACAGTGGATCAGGCGAAGGGTAAAGGCACTGACCGGGGTAGATATCGCAGTCATCGTCTCAGATACATTTGGACGGGCGTGGCGCAACGGAGTAACCGACGTGGCAATCGGTTCCGCTGGCCTAGAGGTGATCGTGAATCTGAAGGGTACAAAGGATGCCGGCGGGAGAACCCTCGTCGCTACTGAAGTGTGTGTCGCCGACGAGATCGCCTCGGCAGCCGACCTCGTAAAAAAGAAGGCGACCGCAATCCCGGTGGCGGTAGTCAGGGGGGTCGATTCAGGCTGGATCACCGAGGGGAAAAGGGCCGCTGAGATAATTCGCAGTCCCGACCAGGACCTCTTTCGGTGAGCTAACCCAGAGTCGCCTTGAAGTAGGCGAGGGTCCTTTTTAGCCCATCTTCAAGGGGCGTCCAGGGCTCCCATCCAAGGTGCACCCTCGCTAGGGTATTGTCGAGCCTCGAATGCATCAATTCCCCACTTCTTGCCGGGGAAAAAATTGGCTCTTGGTGGTAGTTAGAGAGTTCGCTCTGCAATTTGTGGAGGGTCAACACCGAGGTCGCTACGTTCGATGCGACGTTCATAACTAGGCCCCCACCCGAATCCAACGCCCGGACGAAGGCATCCACCACGTCGTCGACGAAGACAAAGTCCCTAGTCTGCCTCCCATCGCCAAATATCGTCGTAGGCTGACCCTGGCGCATCTTGGAAAAGAATATCGACACCACGCCGGCCTCGCCATTTGGGTCCTGCCTGGGACCGTAGACATTGCCAAGGGCTAAGGCGCTGTATTCGAGGTCGAATACCTTTCGGTATCCGTCGAGGTAGTCCAAAACCAGTGCCTTGGATATCCCGTAGAAGGAGTCGGGCAACTCCCCCCGATCACTCTCTACGAAACTGTCCCTATTCGCGGGTAGTTCCCCATATAGGGTGCCCCCAGAGGCAGCGTAAATCACCTTCTGCACCGAGTTGCACCTCGCTGCGTCTAACACACGAATCGACCCCAGGAGATTAACTTCGGCGTCATAAACCGGATCCGCCATGGACTTTCTTACATCGGCCTGGGCGGCGAGATGGAATATGTACTTCGGCTGCCTGACAGAGATTATCTCTTGAAACTCGTCACCATTCACCGAGGCTTGAAAAAAAGAGAACTTACCCTCGCCTTGTGTTCGGGCTTCGTGCAGGTTGAGGAGTGACCCAGTGGACAGATCGTCAACCACGTCGACGGCATATCCTTCAGCAAGAAGCCGGTCTACCAGGTTGGATCCGATAAATCCAGCACCACCCGTGACTACGACCCGATTGGCAGCCTTCACGCGGGAACTCTCTCGCCAACAATTCGACACCCGGGCTCAAGCTCGGCGAAACGGGCTACCACGGAGCCTCCAAGGACCATCGCACCCTGCGGGACGATGACATCCTTTCCGATGATCGAGTCCTCGATGACGCTGCCGGCGCCGATGTGTGCCCCGGCCATTATCACAGAAGAACTGATAATGCAGTCGGCGAATATGACTGCACCCTTTTCCACCACACTGGACCTCAACACTGCTGACTCCGCGACGGCGGATCCTTCGGCGATGAAGCACCAGGTAGCTAGGGAATCGCCGAACTCTGCGTTGGACGACGAATTGGCGGTAGCGACCGCCCCCGATCGCCCAGAGTCCGCCCGCTTCCCGTAGAGGATATCCATGGAGGCCCTGAGAAGACTCTCTGGGGTCCCGGCGTCAATCCAGTATGCGTCGGAGGGCTTTGCGTAGAGCGACTTCGCCTCGACCAGCTTAGGGAAGAGCCAGCGTTCGATGGAGACCTGTTCTCCTGGTGTAACCCTAGCAATAGCACTGGGCTCTAGAACGTATACACCGGCGTTGATCATGTTCGTCGGAG
>JAKAPB010000352.1 GCA_021823045.1 Actinomycetes bacterium
ATTGACCAACTCAACGCCAACCCACCGCGGCTTACCGGCGACAACCGACCTATTACCTACCAGATCGAGCCAAAACCTTGACCTTGATGCACCCAGCCATTACCGGAGGTCTGAGGCTGCTTCTTAGCCCGAAGTATCAGATCTTGTGCGCTCTGTGACGATTCCAGTTGCAGGGCCTCCGCTTTTGCCTCGGCGTCTTCCACGATGCGTTGAGCACTGCGCTCAGCTCTTTCTCTAATCGCATCCGAATGGCTCTCGGCTTGAATTCGAATCGCCCGCGCAGTATCGGACGCTATACGCACCACCTCCGCCGCCTGCTCCCCGACCATCGAAGGATCCAAGATTGAGTCCTCTGGTCGACCTCGAAGGGTGCGTCTATGAACTTCAAGTTCCGAACTTACCCGGCTGAGCATCGACTCTAAAACTGCTACCTGGGCGGCCACCTTTCCCAGAAAGATCTTCACTTCTTCCCTGTCATATCCCCGCCTAGCAGAGGGGAACTCGGCGGTGGCAATTCTCTGAGGAGAAAGGCCATCCTCGCGGTTACTAGCTGCATCTAAAGACATGACTAGATACTAAACCAAAGACCGCCTAGGGAAGTTTCTCAACCGCTTGGACCGCTTGAGTTAGCGAAGATACCTCGACAACCTTTATGCGGCCGGCATTGGCCGCGAGGGCCACCTTATATTCCTGTGGAGGAACAAGAAAAACCTTGGCACCTCCTGATATGACGGTGAAGGTCTTTTGGCGAACCCCTCCGACATCACCAACCTGGCCCCGAGAGGACATGGTTCCAGTCGCCGCCACCACCTCGCCTTTTGGCACGGTAATTGCACCAAGTTTTTGCAGGATGCCCAAAGCAAAGGCCAGTCCCGCCGAAGGGCCCCCAATCTGGCCGGTCGAGATTTGCACCTCGGTCGGCAGGTAGTAAGCCGAACCCAGGTCAAACTCTATGCCAAGTAATGGTTTTGACTTCTTCTGAGGATCCTTACCGAGTTGCACCGTAATGTTTTTAACCGTGGGATTGCCTGCACCCACAACTTGCCTCAGCACCTCAAGTTGGACCATCTGGCCGACCTGCAAAGTCGAAAACACTTTCTGGAACTTGGCAATAGTCGGGGTTGTTTCGCCATTTATCGCAGCAATGATGTCACCAGCCTGGAGCTTACCGTCGGCGGGTGTTCCAGGAACTACCGCCACCACGTACGCCCCCTTAACCGTTTTCACCTTTTGGCCCGCGTAACGAAGAGCGGCCACGGTGGCGGTAAGCTTCGCCGACTCCATCTGAGAAAGTTGAGAAGAGGTGAAAGACTGAGTAGAAGTGCTGCCGACAATTTCTGACGCCGGAACATAGTCGATTTTGGAGTTGAGGTGATCGATGGCCCACAAAAAAGGTGTCAACGGACCGAGGGTGACATCGGTCATTAGAATCTTCCCAGAATACGCCCTAGGCCTTACGCCTTGCAACTGGATGATCTTTGCAACATTCTGGGTCTGCCCAGGAGCTATGAAATATGTGCCAAGATCAAAGAAGCTTCCCCATGCGATTATGGCCGCAAGAATCACGACAATTGGCAAGAGGAGCCATTTCCTTAAAGACATATACCTTCAGTCTGATTTTAAAGATAAAAGAGTAGTAAAGACCCAATCTATGCGAGCTGAGAATTTATCGGCCGCTTTCGTCGTCATCCCGATCGTCATTCAATTTCCAAAGGACACTGCTGCCCGGAGTGCCAAATCCAATCGCATGGATACGATTTAGCGCATGATATATAGGGGTCATCCCTTGCTAGAGCGGCCTGTCTTAGAATCAACATCTCGAACGGGGTTGCAACAGTTGTCGCAGTGATGCGCTATAACAAGATCTAATGAATTTACGGGAGTGGGAGCTGTCTCAAGGTATACACCCGCAGACGGCATATAGGTGGTATAGGGCAGGGAAGATGCCCGTGCCAACCCATCGCGTAGGCAACGAACTTATCCTTGTCGGAGACTTGGAATCCAGACAAACCAAACAAGGCTCGACCGTGATTTATGCACGGGTATCGTCATCCGACCAAAAGTCAGACCTTGATCGACAGGTAGCGAGAGTCCTAACGGGGGCAACCGAGAACTGATACAAGATCGACAAAGTTGTAACCGAGGTCGGCTCAGCGCTCAATGGCCATCGTCGTCAGTTCCTGGCACTCTTGGGAGACCCCAATATCACGACGATTCTGGTCGAACATCGTGATCGGTTCTGTCGGCTTGGAGCTGATTACGTTGAAGCGACGCTAAACGCTCAATCAAGACGTCTTGTGGTGGTCGATTCCGCCGAGGTAGACGACGATCTCGTTAGCGATGTGACTGAGCTATTGACATCTCTGTGTGCTCGACTCTATGGCCGTCGCTCAGCATCGGATAGGGCGCAAAAGCCTATTGAGGCGGTGTCCTCATGATTGTGGCTATGCGCACCAAGGTACAGGCGCAACGGGTAGCCGAGCTTACCGGCGGAAGAGTTATCCATAAGGATAATCAGCCAACCTGCAAAGTATCGCTGCCAGGAGACTTTGAGCAATACCGCAAGGACGTGGAGTCAATCAGTGTCTTGTTCAAGCTCTACGACGATGCTGGCAAGTCGGTCCCGAGCGGATGGACGCTTACCGGCGCAACCTTTGAGGTCGAGTGGCCAAGGGACTCGCTCATCAACTCTCACTTTGGGGCCAGACGCTTCGCCTACAACTGGGCTCTTACCACCGTCAAGAGGGACAAAGTAGTCTCACCGGCCAACAAGACCCCATCCAAACCAACCACGCGAGCCGGAGTTGACTTGGGACTCAGATCGTTTGCGACCCTCACAGACAGCAATGAGGATAAAATCGTTTTCACGAATCCAGCCCCGCTCAGAGCATCAATGGCCGAGTTGAGACGGACTCAAAGACAGCTTTCACGGCGTATACCGGGATCACATGGATACGAGCAGGCAAAAACCAAGCTCAATCGTCTCTATCGCAAGACCACGTATATGCGTCGTGAAAACATCCATCAGGTGACCCGTCAACTGGTGGATACCTATGGCGAAATAAAGATCGAAGATCTCAATATCGCCGCCATGAAACGAAGCATGGCAAGACGTGCCTTTCGACGTTCGGTATCTGATGCCGGACTCGGGGCCTTTCGACCAACACTCACCTACAAGGCAGAACGTGCCAATGTCAATGTAGTGGTGGTTGATCGGTACTTCCCATCATCTCAACTCCATCACGGCTGTGACGGCAGGTTGGTCGGAGCCAAGCTCGCCAAGAGACTGACTTGTGATACATGCCATGCCGAGGTAGACAGAGATGACAATGCTTCGTTAAATATCCGCGACTGGTTAAATATCCGCGACTGGTTAAATATCCGCGACTGGTTAAATATCCGCGACTGGTCGGTTATCAGTCCTGGGCTAGTTGAGTCCAGCGCCCTGTTCGTTCCCGGGCCATTCGGTACAGGCGGCAGTTCAGATGA
>JAKAPB010000353.1 GCA_021823045.1 Actinomycetes bacterium
GGGCACCAATGCCGGAGACGACCAGAACCGCCGCAAGTGCGCTCATGGCTGCGAGGCCGATCTGGTGTGCGCTCGTTCCCAGGGTCAAGACTATGATCACGACCTCGAGACCTTCGAGAAAGACACCCTTGAATGAGACCGTAAAGGCGATTGAGTCGTACCCGACCGCCTTAGGCACTTTAGAGAGTTCCTCAACCTTCTCTTTGTAGATCCTGTCTTCGTCGTGTTTTGCCTTAAAACCAGCTTGCCTTAAAATGGCCTTCCTGAGCCATTGAAGGCCGTATATCAGTAGCAGGCCACCGACTACTATCCGGAGGGTTTTGATCGGCACATAGTGGACGAGAGCGGGTCCAAAGGCAATGACTAAGACGCTCAGCGTCGCCAATGCGGCAGCGGCCCCTTGGAATGTCGACTTCCACCCCCTTGTAGTGCCAGAGGCCAACACGATGGTGAGCGCCTCTACGGCCTCTACGGCTGAGGCAAGAAATACCGCTATAAAAAGGACCGAGGAACTCAAGCGACCGTCTCTTTCATGTCTAGGGGAAAGTACCTTGGCACGGATTGTGGATCCATCAAAGCAGCCCTACCCCCGAATACAAAGCAACCGACCGGGTCAATGCTTAGACCCACCGATTCATTGAGCTTCATCCTATGGTCAGAGTATATCGAGTTCAGGTGGCTGCCATCCTGAAGCTTCAAGGCTACGTCATACCCTCGACCACGGAAGGCAACGTCGGTGACGTGAGCCGCCAGGTTGGCATTTGTGTCATTGACGTCCACTATTCGAAGCGCCGAAGGTCTAAGTAGAAGGGATACCTCACTCCCGGCCTGCGCATTTGAAAGGTTTTTGGCGAGAATCCGACCTCCGCTCGAGTGTGGGATCGCAACTTGGATTATCCCCGGTGCGACCGGTTCTTTGGTTATCGCCCTTATCTCTCCGGAGATCCCGGTGAACCGAGCGACGAATTCGGTCGCAGGCTGGTTGTAGATAGATTCAGGGACGTCGAACTGAACGAGCCTTCCATGCTCTAACACGCCTATCTTGTCGGCGAGAGCGAATGCTTCGCTCTGGTCGTGGGTGATGTAGAGTGCGGTAGCTCCGCTGGTCCTCACGAGGCTTCCGATCTCGATCCGCATCCGCTCTCGTAGGTCTGCGTCGAGGTTGGAAAGGGGTTCGTCGAATAGAACGAGACCGAGCTGAGCGACGAGCGCCCGTGCGAGTGCGACTCGCTGCTGCTCACCTCCCGAAAGTTCATTTGGGTACTTGTCGGCGTGGCGGGATAGGCCGACCCTCTCTAGCATCTCCAAGGCCGCAGCTAAACATAGAGATCTGGCCAACTTGGTTCTTCCCAGCGCAAACGCCACGTTTTCCTTCACCCTCATGTGTGGCCAGAGTGCATAGTCCTGAAATACCATCGCAAGCCCGCGCTTCTCGGGGGGGAGGTGAAAGTTACTCCCCGAAGACGCCGGGATCCCTCCGATTGTGATGGTCCCTGAGGATATCCTTTCGATGCCAGCTATCGACCTCAGTAGTGTCGACTTACCCGAGCCAGATGGACCTAACAGTACGACGAACTGTCCGGGTTCTATTTTTGCCGTGAGATCGCAAAGCGCCCTTTTGCCCTTGGTGTAGAACTTGTTCACCGATTCGAGGCTGACCTCGTAAGCGTCGCTTGGCACCTAAACTGCCCCTTTGTATTATGGCTTGTGAATACCGTCTGTGGCTGTAGATACCAAGCGGGGAGACGGCATTTCTCCTATTCCTACACCTTTGTGGTCGATTGCGAACGAACGGTGCAGTTTCGATGAACCACGGGTGTCGAGTTTGAAAAAATTCAGTGAACTGCCCGTTTCATTGCCCGTTTCATTGCCCGTTTCGCAGGTGACAGTACCTTGGACGGCGTCTTTTCGGCTAGGCGAGATAAGTTTTCGACAAGGGAGCCCCCCTCTCTGCCTTAGTGGTCACGCCAAACAGGCGTTAGTGTGGTCTGATGCGAAATGCGATTTCAGAACTCGGCCTCAGCCTCCAAAAGGCGATCTGGACCAAAAGGGCCGAGTCGTGGGAACAGATGGAGAATCCCGGCTTGAATCGGGTGGTCGAGGCTGTTTTGGAATTTTCCAATCCCGCAAAGACCGGAACCGCGATCGATCTCGGCTGTGGCTCCGGCCAACTCGCGCTGCCACTGGCGAAGCGATTCGAGAAGGTAATCGCCGTGGATATCTCCCCGAAGATGATAGAGATACTCGAAAACAAGGCGAAGGATCTGGGACTCAAGAATATCGAGACCCAGGTGGGAGCTTTGCAACACCTTAATTTTGCGCCGGAATCCGTTGACCTTGTTGTATCGAATTACGTATTGCACCACCTCTCGGACCCTGAGAAGGCCAAGATCATCGAGAGCTCGGCGAAATGGCTCCGGCCAGGTGGGCAGATAGTAATCGGAGATATGATGTTCGGTCGCGGGCTGACTCCACAAGACAGGGCAATCATCTCTTCCAAGCTGGTCGAATTCGTAAAGCGTGGACCGGGCGGCTGGTGGAGGATAATAAAAAATGTCGGCAGGTTCGTTTTTAGACTCCAAGAGAAGCCGATCTCTCAGAGCGCTTGGCGCCGAATATTTGAGGGAGCGGGTCTGGTTGAAATCGAGATAAAGCCGATAGTCGCCGAAGCCGCGGTCGGAATCGCCCGTCGTAGCTAAGTGTCGTGACATCGTTTGAGTCTGCCAGGAGAGACGAGAATAGACCCATTTGATCTCTGCAGTGGCGCTATCATGACCTGGTCAAAAGTCGGCTCTGGTTCGCAAATCGCCTCCGAGTTGGAAAGGAGCCGTTGGCAGAATACCGACTGTTTCATGGCCGACGAATATAGCTATGTGTTCGACAGTTGAGTGGTAAACAAAGTGCGGTATGAAGATAGCGGTATGAAGATATGGATACCCGCACTCCGGATAGACGTCGGGCGGACAAAGGCTGTGGGCGCAGCTGGTTTAGCGTTCAACAAAGGCGTTGAAGCTTCAGTTGCGTAGCTGAAAGCGGTAACAGAAAGTACTGCAGATCGTACCGGACTTCATCTCCGAGCGCGTGACGGAGCTTTCGGGTTGGCATCTGGTAACCTCTGATCAGAATTTGTATGAAGTGAAGTCAAATTGGTGGTCTGGTGTCTGAAAAAGAGAATCTATCCCTCGCCCTCTCCGGAAAGAGACCACTACGAATCGCATTTACCGTTTATCGGGGAAATCCTACTTCGGGTGGCCAAGGTGTCTACACTCGCTACCTAACGAGGGAGATTTCAGCGCTGGGGCATAGCGTTGAGGTCTTTTCGGGACAGCCATATCCCGAGGTGGAGGGGGAAGTGGGTTTGACAAGGGTCCCCTCGCTGGACCTCTATCGCGAGGACGATCCATTTCGAATTCCAAGGCTAAATGAGTTCAGGGACCTAGTCGACCTCAAAGAGTTCGCCATCATGTCGACGGGAGGCTTTCCGG
>JAKAPB010000354.1 GCA_021823045.1 Actinomycetes bacterium
TAATCTCTAGTCGAGAGGTTCGTTGAGGACAAAGGTAGGTATCCAAAATCGGTCGGAGTGGTCATTTGGGGTACAGCGGCCATGCGGACGGGTGGAGATGACATCTCCCAAGTACTGGCGCTCTTAGGGGTTCGCCCCATATGGGATCAAGATTCCTCGAGGGTTACCGGACTTGAGGTCCTGCCACTCGAAGAGCTAGGCCGACCTAGGGTAGATGTTACCTGTCGGATATCGGGTTTTTTTCGTGATGCCTTTCCGCAGACGATCAAACTGCTCGACGAAGCGTTCGAGATGGTGGCGCAGCTAGATGAAAGTGTCGAAGCCAATCCGCTAGTTGGTGGTATTTCAACTCCGAGGATATTTGGACCTCCTCCACGCGCCTATGGCTCTGGGCTGCTCCCGCTATTGATTTCCAAGGATTGGAGGGGAGATGAGGATCTTACCGAGGTATACCTGAATTGGAGCGGGTTCAGCTATACCAGGTCCGGTTTCGGCCTTCCCGCCAAAGACGCCCTGTCTGCGAGACTGAGGGTTACCGAAGTAGCGTCGAAGAATCAGGACAACCGTGAACATGATATTTTCGACTCAGACGACTACATGCAAGACCACGGTGGGATGATCGCTGCCATACGGACCCTGGCAGAAAAGGACCCGCTGGCATATTTTGGAGATTCATCAAGTGTTGAAAATCCAAGAGTTCGCAGTCTCGAGGAGGAGGCTGCGAGAGTCTTTAGGTCGAGGGTTGTGAATCCAAAGTGGATTTCTGCCATGATGCGCCATGGATATAAAGGTGGATTCGAAATGGCCGCCACTGCCGATTATCTCTTCGGATACCAAGCCACGGCGAGGGTGGTCAAAGACTGGATGTTCGATGCATTGACACAAAGCTATGTAGCCGATGAGCAGGTATCGGAGTTCTTTAGACTGAATAATCCCGACGCTTTGGCATCGATTTGCGAACGATTAATCGAGGCGAATACGCGTGGCCTTTGGCGAGCAGCTGAAGTCGACCTCCAGCTCTTGCGTAGAAAACTAATGGAGGTGGAAGGTTGGAAAGAGTAGATAGGGCGATTCGCTATCCATTTGTAGCGGTGGTGGGTCAAAGCAGACTAAAGCTTGCGCTGCTACTTTTGGCGATAGACCCTCGAATTGGCGGTCTACTGGTAATTGGGGAGAAAGGATCGGCGAAGTCTACCCTTGCAAGAGGAGTGGCGGATCTACTTGAAGATGGAGCTCCTTTTGTCGAACTGCCTGTTGGAGCCACAGAAGATCGTGTTATCGGGACGCTGGACCTCTCCGGCGTGATCAACAATCGGAGTGAAGTTTTCAAGCCGGGGCTCTTAGTGCAAGCTAATTCGGGGGTTTTGTACGTAGACGAGGTCAACCTCTTACAGGATCACATCGTCGACGTGATGCTGGATGCTGCGGCCTCAGGAACGGTGAGGATAGAGCGAGAAGGCTTTTCTATCGTCAGGGATGCCAGATTTGTTCTATGTGGCTCGATGAACCCCGAAGAGGGGGAGTTGCGCCCACAACTTCTAGATCGTTTTGGATTTGCCGTCAATGTGGATGCGCTCAGCAGCGTGGAGGAGCGGGCGGAGGCGGTGACCAGAAGGGTCGAATATGAGGCCGATCCCGAGTTGTTTATAGTTAATTTCAAAGCTGAAACCGATAAGCTGCGGGAGAAGGTCGTAACTGCTAGAGGGTTGCTGAACGGCGAGGACAGGTCCCGGAAGGCTCTTTTGAAGTTGGCTAAGTTTGCCGCTCAGGTTTCTATCGCCCACGGCGCAGAGGGTTTGCGGTCCGACTTGGCCCTTGTTCGAGGGGCGGTGGCCTACGCTGCTCTATGTGGCAGGAGTGAAGCTACTGAGGAAGATTTGATCGAAATATCCAGCCTTGCGCTGCTGCATCGATCTCGACATAACGGCGAGTATCAACCTCAAAGTCATGGTAGTTCGCACCAATTCGAAATCCAAAAGAGTGACCAACAGAGTCATGGAGGATCCTCTGCAGAGCGGGGTACTTCCCAGAATTCCCAAGAGGTTTTAGAAGACCCTGCGAGGGTTCCTAGCGAGGCGAGTGGCGGGATTTCTGCCGGCCAACCCCCGGGTATCGAAGGTGGTACGCCTATGGACGGCGCACTAGGTTCGGACTCCCAGGGAGAAATGAGCGGATCCGGCTCTGAAACTGACCAAGGAGAAGGCGGAAAGTCCGGCGACATCAGGAATCCTTCAGCGGGGGAGTCTGGATCAGCCAAAGGAGATTCCCGAGGTGTACTCCCAGAAACATTTCCACCGCCGGGTCGGGTTTTGGTGGCTGGATCAAAGAACAGACCTACTCAATTTTCCCCCGGTTTCGACGCTGAAAGAAAGGATGGATCTCCTCTCGCTGTACGGGAAACGGTTACTAACAGTTTGCGTCGTCTGGCGGATGATGGTCAGCTAACCGCTGGGACCGGGATAAACCTCGCCAGCACCGACTTGGTCTTCAAAAGGTTGCTTTTGCTCGAAGAGAGGTGCGTTCTCTTTGTGGTGGACACTTCTGGATCGATGGGTTCAATAAAGCGCGTCGAAGCAGCGAAGCTAACGATAGAGAAGCTGCTCGGAGATGCCTATCTAAAGCGTCATAGCGTAGCGATGATAACCTTCCAGGGGGCGAGCGCTGAAACGATTTTAATGCCGACTCGAAGTATCGAAGTGGCGAACTCTCGCCTAGGTCAAATCAAGAGGGGTGGCAAGACGCCGTTGCACCTTGGTTTACGTAAAGCAACAGAGCTTTCAAAAAGGTTGCGTGCCAAAGGGACCGAGCCATTTGTGGTAGTTATGACGGACGGCATGGTCTCCACGTCGCAGGCTGGCATTGACCCAGTTGTAACCACACTGGAGGCTTCGAGAGAGATTGGCGAGGCAAGGATCGAAGGTATCATCGTGGATTTTGACCTAAGTGATCCAAAGGTGGGGATTGCGGCTGAAGTTGCCAATGCAGCGAAACTGTCATATGTCGCCGCTTGATCAAGTGGTCCGTAGCCGACCAGCTGAATGTGGAGCGTGATTCGCAGCGGTTCTTTGGGGCGACTGATAACAGATAGCCTTTTTATCGCCTGGTATTGGGCCAGAGTTGGGAGGCGAGATGTGCGAGTACTAATGGAAGGTCCAAATCTTTGAGGTCACAGATTTCAGTGATAAAACAAAATTAAAAGGACATATTGTCACTGACGCATGCCTCTAGCGTGGCGAGGTGACGGCCATTTAATTGCTGGCTGCGCATGGGTTCGTGTTTGACCAGGTTCACTCCTCGCTGACCTCCAGATACGATACCAATTAGCCGATACTTTTCGGTGCCTGTGAGATTATGCGGTGCATTCACTGGAAGGTAGGGCGATGGTGGCAAGTCTGTTTTTTCCTGGCGATAAGCCGCCAGCGACTATTCACGGGTTGCACAAAGCTGGTTCAATTGTGAGGATTGCTCCAGGCATCT
>JAKAPB010000355.1 GCA_021823045.1 Actinomycetes bacterium
ATCTCTTGGCAATCTTGCTGCTCGAACCGACTATCGATTTCGCCTGACGGATTTTTTCAAGCATCGCCGGCTGGATCCACTTGCTGTCAGTGGAAGCGAGTCCGACTATGGATACTGCGGCTCCACCCATTTCCTTGGAAGTGTTCATCATTTTAAGCAGTCCAATTTATTTTTCGACCTGTCCCCTTAGAGCGGGTGAGGTCGAAACAGCTTTAGTCGCATCAAAGTCGACCATGGTAACGTCGATGGTGGAAGAACTTGATAGGTTAGCGCTAAGTGTTTGTGCGGCCCACAAGGTGAGAAGTTCCATTGGTGTAAAATCGCCCATCGCCTCGCAGACCTCATAGAAGTGTCTGGCGGTAGTTGTCTCGTGGGCGGATTGGACTATCCGAGGGTCGGCCGACGCTTCCCTAGCTGCGCTTTCTAGCACAGTGGTGTCAAGGTTGGATCGATGAAAATGGGTCATCGTAGTACCTTCAGCAAGCTTGGAGACCTTTCCAACCATCCCAATCCAGTGAAGGGTTGGAATTTGATTCCTGTTGGCTCTTTTTATGGCGACGCCGGTAAAGTCACCAACCTCGACCACCTCCGTGTCGCTCAACCTTAGATAGTTTCGTAGTGCGAATTCACTAGAACGTGAGCCGGTGACAAAGGCGATCTCCTTCGATCCCTGAGCCGATGCTACATCTATCTGTTGGACGACCGACGCCCTGAAAGATGCGGTGGAGAATGGCTTGACAACACCCGTTGTACCTAGAATTGAAATTCCACCCAGGATTCCAAGTCGAGAATTAGTCGTTTTCTTAGCCATCTCTTCCCCTCCGGGTACGACGATGGTGACCTTGACCGCGAGGTCGGTTACCTCTGAGATCGCTTGGCGAATCATCTTTTGTGGCACGGGATTGATTGCCGGCGAGCCGACTTCAAGTCCTAGACCCGGCTTGGTAACCTGGCCAACGCCTGAACCTCCAAGAATGGCTACTTCACCTTGGTGGTCGAGTACTTCAACCGAAGCCGTGATATGGGCGCCGTGAGTACAGTCAGGATCGTCGCCAGCGTCTTTGATGACGTAGCAACTACCAAGATCATCTTGAAATACTTCGAAGGGTACTTTTATGCCTGAGGGGAGGGTAACTTCTACGGCCGTCGGGGCCACACCGGTGAGCTGCCTTATTAGATCGGCTTTCGCTGCGGCGGCGGCACAAGTTCCGGTCGTCCAGCCGCTCCTTAGCTTGCCGGCCGGTTTTGGGCCGAGACCCTCTTCGTCCGGGGGAGAAATTGGACCCATCAATCTGCCACCCTCTTGCTCCTTCCGGTCGGCCGTCCGGCGGTATCACCCTGCTTTGAGCGCTTTCTATATCGATGGGCGAAAGTCGGATTGTATAGGTGACTCCGCTTTTCACCTTGACCCGCCAGCGCCTCACCCACGAGCACGAGGAGAGTTCTAGTTGCGCCGACCGTTTTCATGGTCTTGCCCAGCTCTCCTAACGTGGTCTCGACGATCTGTTGGTCTGGCCAACTCACCCTTACAACTACATAGGCGGGTGTGTTTGGGTTATAGACCGAATCCGGACCCAAGAGCTCCGCCTGGAGTTTCTCCGGCATTGCACCAGATAGGAATATGGCCAGAGTGCCCCCTACCTTCGAATAGTTTTCAACCGTTTCACCTGGAGGTATGGAGGCACTGGTTTTGCCTTCGATCCGGGTGAAGACGACGCTTTGCGCCTTACCCGGGACCGTGAACTCCCTAGCTATCACCGCAGAAGCCGCCGATGCGGAGGTCACACCAGGGATAACTTCGAATTCGATTCTGTTTTTTTCTAAAAAATCTATCTGTTCGGCGATGGCACCATAGATCGACGGATCTCCTGAGTGGAGACGTACGATGTCAGCTTCTGAACGAGTTGCATAAATTTCAAGGACATCTTCGAGTGTCATGCCTGAGGAGTCAAAGAGCTCAACATCCTCGCTGCAATGGACGAGGAGATCTTGTGGGATAAGTGACGAGGCCCAAATTACAATATCAGCGTCGGCAAGCCGCTTCTGGCCACGCAAAGTTATCAGGTCTATAGCCCCAGGCCCCGCACCAACAAAACTGATCACATCAAACTCCTAGAGGGGTATACATCACTTACCGAGTTTCAATCGTAGGTGATAAAAATTAATATGTTTCCATTAGCTAACGCCGGGTTTCCAAGCATGCCTAGTGCGCCAGCTCTTATCGCCGGGACAGCCCTTTTCGGCTAAGAAGTCGAAACTAGTGCCGTTTTGGAGGAAAAATGACGGTAGAGAGGTAACCGACGGGTCCGCCACCTACGCTCTGCAGAGTGGTAACTTCTGACTCCTCGAGGCCTATCTTCACACCGATCCAACCCTCGGCAAGTCGACCTGTCTTTTTGGCCATCTCGACAATCGCCGACAGGTTGCTGCCGCCTTTGTAGATTACCACCGCTGACGAGTCATCCATCAGTGCCTCCTCGATCTTAGAATCCACCTGCAAGCCGACGAGCAGCCTCAGTGATTCTTCTTCGTCGAGAAGGGTCATCCCTGTCCTACTTACTAGGTCCTGAAATGCCATGATCCCCGGTATCGACGATATCTCCACCCCTGGATCGATTGACGATACCGAGTTGGCTATGAGGTTGAACGTAGAGAAGACATTTGGGTCACCAATGGTGAGAAAGGCGGCTTTTCCCCCTGGCTGAAGCAGATTGACAATTTCTCTGGCGGCAATCAAGGCGGCTGATTTCCTAAGTTCGATGCCGCTCTTACCCTTGGTCATATCGAACAAGATTCTACGTATGGGGATGTTCCCGATGGCCTTTTTGACAATTTCTTCCGCCCTGCCAGGTTCGTCCTTGTACGAAGTGGGCGCAAGTACTAGGTCCGCCGTCCTGATCGTCTCGGCGGCGGCCAGAGTAAGTAGTTTGGGATCTCCGGGTCCAACGCCTACCCCACAGAGATACTTTTTGCCCTTATGTTCCATATCTTGTTCCACATCTCGTATTCTCGGCGGGAATCGAAGCACTACTAAATGTCGGCCTTCCCGCATTTCTTTACCGACCGACAATAGTAAGCGGCTAGTTGAGCAACGGTCGAAGAAATCCAACTACTCCACTGGATTGAGACTCTATATCATCGCTTCGTTTACCTGACGATCGCCAGTATCTGCTAGCTCTGCTATTTTGCCTTATGGAAGCGGAACGCCCTGGATAAAAAGCGATCAGCGGAGGATGGATCGTATCCCAGATGAAAATGGAGATAGGAAGAGACCAGGTTGGCCTCGGCGATACCGGATGTGGTTTTGCCGCTTCGACCGAGGCACTCAAAGTCTTCGCCGTCATCTGACATTTTTGAGTAGTGATATTCGTGAGCACGGAATATTGCGCCCTTGTCGAAGAGGGGATTTGACTTTTGTGCCGACACGAACCGGTATCCGAGGGTCACTCGTTTTCCCATCGTCGAATGGC
>JAKAPB010000356.1 GCA_021823045.1 Actinomycetes bacterium
AGTGACTCGTCGCGGCTGTTTGTGTAATTGACGATCTGATCCAAGCAGAGTTCAGCCAGTGCCTTAGGGTGGGTTAGATGGGCGCTATGGTCCGAACCAGTGATGCAGCAGGTAGTCGCCGACCGGGCGTGGTCGGCGATATATTTCTGGCCAAGACGGTGGCGGTATGAGGCGTGTTCGCCGATCGCGGACACCACCGGGACGGCTATCTCGTTTGGGTTGAAGTTGGATTCAAAAGATGCAAAGGCAGCGCCTTCGGTTACCAAGGTGAACCCTTCATCTATCCTGGCACTGCGGGTCGAAGGTGGAAGCCGCCGCCAATTGGAATCACCGATCATCCTTCGCATGAAGGCTTCGCCCCGTTTCTTGTAGTGCTCGGCCTCGTAGGTCTTGCCTAGTTCGTACCTCTTTGCGAGCCATGATGGCCACCAGGGATTGGCGGGTAGGGGAGATTCAAAGACGACGACCGATATCAAATTGCCCGGTTTGATTTTCGCCGCTGTCAATAGCGCAATAGTTCCACCCAGTGAGTGTCCAAATACGACTGTGGGTCTCCTTGAGATCAGATCGGCTAAGTCTGTTATATGCCTAGGGACCAAGAGATCGTCGACTCCAGTGAGTGGAGATTTGACCAGTGATCCTGCATAACCCCTTCGATCATAGGTCACGACCGGATAAGGCCGAAGCAATCTAGCCAGTTTGCCCATGGATGTAGACCTGTCCATTGCGCCGTGAACGAGTACGAACCCCGGATCTAGGGGGGAAACACCTTCGGCTAGGTATTCGTGGACAACTAGTTCTTCAATGACTCTCGCATAGCACGGCGATTCTGTGGATTGTAAGTCGATCTGTTTCAGATGATCTCCGTGAGGACTTTTTTTGGGCAAGCGTTGACTACCAAGGGAAATATTTTTGGACTGGTGTCACATGCTAATACGAAGTAGCGAACTTGGTTAGGCGGGTTCAGAATAGTATCGACTTTTGCCGGAAAATGTTTGCGATGGAATGGGCTCACCATAGGGATAGGCGAGTTGTCGATAGCATTCTTCGTGGTAGTGCACCACCTTTTGCCAAACGTTGTTTTCGTATACGTTGGCGATGATCTGATTGCTGGGGAATTTCGCCGAGTATTTGATCGGCATTGAACAGGCGTCGCAATCCAGTCCCAGGCCCGGCTGAAGCTTCCGGGTAACCGCCCTAGATGGACTCGGTTTTTTGATGGAATCTAAACTATGCATCTGGGATTCATCGACCGATGAAATGTGCAACTTTAGTTGAACGCTTCCTTTTTGGGATCTTTCCTAACCTCAATTTTCGCTCTGGACTTGTCAAGCAACGTGCCGTGGCAATGACCATTAGGTCCGCTAGCGTCCTAGGCCAGCGGGAGCTGTCGCTGGAGGGTCATTATCACAGGCGCTCAGTGTTACGATGCCCCAATTAGACAAAAAACAGTGACGGATTCTGTCCGGTTCCATGAAAATGATTCTCGGTTGTGCGGGCATCGTCTCGGTGGTAGAGGCGGCCTACCTAAGCCCCTTCACGATAAAGGGCAGTTGGAGAGATCGGTGCTGGTGTAGGGGCCACTCGGTATTCAACTCCAGGGTGCAACGGAGGGCGTCGCGATTGTAGGGACGACAGAGATATCGCCCAGCTAGCTCGGTCAAGTACTACCAGGTGGTGGTCTCGGATCGGTTGTCTATCCGGAGGTCACACTTACTTTGACCGTAGCGGATCTGGGAGGTTCAAATGGTTATCGGATTTGACTGTGGAAGATGGAGTTGAGGAGTGTACAAGCAATTCGAGAAATGTTACGAAGGTGGAGAGTTCGGTCGAAGCAAGCAGGTTTGATTGGACTAATCAGCGTGGAGCTTCCTCCAACGATCGAGGACATCTACTGCACGTGAACGAAAATCCTCCACCGCCACTTCTGATATTGAGCGTTCTGAGCTTGTGAGCCGGAGTTGTTGATAGTAGGCGAGGTCGTTGAAGCCATGCGCAGCGACGTCTGTGGTCAGCGCGGCGAAAATCACCGTCGGTATTTCCGCCCAGTAGCAGGCCATTAGGCAGAGCGGACAGGGTTCCGAACTGCTGTAGAGAGTTGCATTTTCAAGAAGATGGTTACCCTTTCGAAGTGCTGCGGCTCTGATCGCTTCTACCTCGGCGTGGGCGGTGGGGTCGTGGTTACGGATCACCAGACTCATGCCTTCTGCAACGATTTCACCACCGACAACCACGACTGCCCCAAAGGGTGTTGCACCGGGTACCGACAGTGCGGCTCTGGAGATCTCAATTGCACGCCTCAGGAAAGGTTCGTGTGGTCGAGCGTCGAACACTTGGCGATCGTAGTTCATAAATTTGGCATGCTATAGGTAACAGAAAGGTTCTGCGTCTCCGTAGGGGCCGTCAAGTGAGATCTCGAGTGGAGTAAGTGGTGTAATGCCGAAGGTAGATGCAATCCCACCCGCCAGAAGTACCGCCTCGGGTGTCGCCGGAGTCTCATGCTCAAGAAATTCAATGGAGTCGACCAGATCTGTCGACCAAGCCGAGGTCGCCCTTAGTACGCGATAGATCCTCAAGCGGGGTCCTGCTGGATCATTTCGAACTAGTGCGCAAGCGCAAGCGAGGCGACGGACCCACTCCTGGTGAGACCGATAGTGGCTCGGATCGGATGGAACTCCAGCGGGATCCTTTGGAGCAACGTCGTGGAGCATGTAGCGAGTAACCACGAGATCGGTGGAAGCCAGCAGAACCTCCATAAGAGCGAGGTCGATAGCATCTCTAGTGGATTCTTGCGCTAGCCGGGTCCACCTGGCGCTGCACTGGATGACCCGTATTTCGCCAGTCACGCCGAATGAGCGTATCTGAGCTGGCCAATCTTGAATGGCAGTCTTATTCATGACCTAAAAGTCCCCGGGTTAGGCATCTCATGTAGGATACGTAGTTGCTCAATTATCTCCTCCACGGGCGTCGTGGCGGTACCACTTGGCAGGATTCGAGCCGACAAAAGACGAATGGATTGAAGATAGCTCGGATCAAGACGGGAGAGAAAACTATGCAGCTCGGTCGGTGAATCCGATGGATCGAGTGGTGCGAGACGCAGGGCTATAGCAAGTCCAAGCGCGCTCATTCTAGCCAGCGGATGGATAATGGGTGGTCCCGGCGCGGCAATCCCGGAAAGAGAGTTGCCACTGTGATACCAGAGGTCACTTGGGGGCCGCTGGGTCGTGTAGTGAGCTAAAGCCTTCAGGCCTTCGGTCGCTGTATCGAAGTATCTATGTGTAGCGAAGGGCCAGAGCTCGTAGGCGAGTCGACGTGGTTCGGTGGAAAGGTCCGGGAGCCCGAGGGTCGCCGGAGATCTAAGGCGTACATCTCTGAGCGTAGCGATTAGACCAACCGAAAGGGAAAGGAACGTCCGGTCGAAGTCACTAATTGACCCGAATTCGTCGCGACTCGCAGCTGCTAGATCGGAA
>JAKAPB010000357.1 GCA_021823045.1 Actinomycetes bacterium
AAAAATGAAGAGACGGTTCAGTCTTTCGGTTTGGCGTGGCTATTCCCCTTGACCTTTGTTTCTTCGGCATTTGTGCCCGTTGGTTCCATGCCTGGCTGGCTCCAGGTCTTCGCAAAGCATCAACCGGTGACAATCGTGATTAATGAAATGAGAGCACTTGCTCTAGGTGGACCGGCGATAAGGGGTGGAATCGAGAGTGCTTTGTGGCTGATCGCCATTATCGCCGTTTTTATTCCACTAGCCGTTCGTTCGTATCGGCGTGTTTAGTCGAAATTGCTAGCCTTGCTCGGTTCGATTGACTATTAGGAAGAGCGCTATTCGAGCTTAAAGAGGTCACGAGGTTCACCGGTCGACTGGGCAAAGAGATGACGTCAATTCAGCGAGTTTGGCAGCTCAGATCGCGAACTATGAGGCTGAACTTGACTAAACCGAAGTTCCCCCGCCAATAGTACCCGACCCCTGTTAGATGGTCTTTCTACATGCCTACTATAGGCAGGGAGTTTTGGAATAAGTCCAGGCAGAAGGCATCAGGGAAGGACTCCAGGGGGGAACTTCGGACTAAAGCACTAAAACAGATCTCAGCCTCTAATAAAGGCGACTTGGATTCTGATCCCGTCAAGTGTCAAGCGGTCCCCTCCTTCATCCGCCATCTTTCGGGGTCTCTTAGATCAGAATCTTTCGATGATCGTCGCGTTCGCCATGCCTCCGCCTTCACACATTGTCTGCAAACCAAAACGGCCATTGGTTCTTTCCAGCTCATTAAGCAGGGTTGCTAGTAGCTTGGTACCCGAAGCACCCAAGGGGTGACCGAGTGCGATAGCGCCGCCGTTGACATTGACCCGATCCATGTCTGGATGGATCTCCTTCTCCCAAGCGAGGACGACAGAAGCGAATGCCTCGTTGATCTCGATTAGATCGATGTCCTCTATGGTCAGCTTGGCCCGCTCGAGAACCTTCTTTGTCGCCGGGATTGGCCCGGTGAGCATGGTAATGGGATCTACTCCGGCGAGGGCGAATGAGTGAAATCTCGCCCGGGGGGTCAGTCCGAGTTCGCTAGCCTTCTCCTCGCTCATGATTAAAACAGCAGATGCCCCGTCGGTGATCTGGGAGGAGTTTCCGGCGGTTACTTTGCCATCCTCTTTGAATGCTGGCTTGAGACCAGCTAGTGCCTCGATGGTCGTGCTGGGACGAACACCCTCGTCTGCAGTGAGAGCTTCGTTGGTCAGATTTCCTTCGTCATCCTTTTTGTCAATGGGGATGATCTCTCGATCGAATCGCCCTTCCTTTTGTGCCCTAGTTGCCCGCATGTGGCTCGTAAGGCTGTATTGGTCGAGGTCTTCACGGCTGAGCCCCCACATATCCGCTATCATCTCGGCGGATATTCCCTGGTTTACGAGCCCGCCACGATCTTCGTACCTCTCAGTTACCTTTGGACCAAATGGCCAGCCCATTCCCGCTACGACGCTCGAACCAAGTGGAACCCGAGTCATCGTTTCTACGCCGGCTGCGATGATGATATCATGAGCACCGGACATTATCGCTTGAGCTGCGAAGTGTGCCGCTTGTTGTGAAGAGCCGCACTGCCTGTCGATCGAAGTAGCCGGAACACTCTCTGGGAAACCCGCAGCCAGTACCGCATTGCGAGCTATATTTACACCCTGCTCGGCTACTTGCATTACACAGCCCATTATGACGTCTTCGACTAGCTCGGGATCCAGATCGTTTCGCTCGACGATACTCTTGAGGGCTTGGGCGGCAAGATCCGCCGGATGCCATCCCCTTAAAGACCCATTCCTCTTGCCCCCGGGTGTCCTGAGTGCATCTACAATCACTGCGTTCGTCATCTGACCCTCCGTAACTTAAAAGGCGGCCTCAGCTAGGTGGATGCCTAATACCAAAGCGTAACTCTGGCGGAGTGACCGCCAGCTCAACTCCTGCTCTAACAGCAGATCCGCTAACAAGACTCTAGCAAAATTGGACCGGGTATTCTGAGCGCGGTGGGATGGTAGAAGGAAAGGCCCGAGAATAAGGACGAAGCAAAGGCCGGGGGAGGATGGTGAGTCTCCACGTTACGTTTCTAACCGTTGAAGGTCAATAACGTCGAGGAATCCCTGACTTTCGAATTCTTACCGAGGTAGTGCTAAAATCGGAGTTCCATAGAACTGAGTGTCGGATTTTGGCGTTTGTTGTCTGTTTTGATGAGCTAAGTCTCACCTTCGTCTCAAAGAGGGATAACTCTGCTAGGCAAGAATGGTTACAGTTGGAGGTTAGATGACCTCACCGCTTCTACCGATGGAGAATCGTATGTCGCAGAGCACTTTTCGTTCGCCGAAGAAATCATTGCCCAAGATAGCTCCTTTGTCTTTGGGGTTGGTGGCCATTTCCGCTCTCGCTGGAGCGGTGGTAACCGAGGCTACCATGCACTTCGGGCAGGGCTCCTCTACAGGTGTTCCGTCGTCAGTACAGGTGAACTACCCAAATATCGAAAAGGCCGCAATCGCCTATGCGGCGGCCAAAGATCCCCTGGGTGCGCCTTATAGCGCTAAATCGGTTAAGGCGAATGCTGTTTCTGGGCTGTTTCTGGTTGAGCTTGCCGGAAAGAACAGCATCGACCTTACGGTCAAGGTTCAAACAAGCTCTTTAGGAAAGGTGGTTTCGGTGACCATCGAGCCTTCAAAGGAGAATCCGATTCCGAGTATCGTCCAAGGCGCCCTCGGTTTGTCCGGGATCGGGTCGTCGGAATCCAGCCTCAAAACCTCTGCAATAGTCGTTCAGGCACCTAGCCCGGCGATAAGCAACGCTCCGTTGGCAAATGTAGTTGTGGCTACCTCTGCGAAAGATAATTCTACGGACGTTACTGTTCCTGGTACCAATAGTGGAGATGCAGCAGAATACGGACACAGCTCCCCCCCAGCGTCGACTTTGCCTGTCGGGAGTACGACGGTTTCGAATAACCAGAATGTGACTACTGCGGTCTCTTCTTCTGAGGCCGGATCTGACGCCCTAAGCTTTTTGCAGGCCAGTTACCCAAACATCACCGATTTTGTGGTTGGATCCGTCACCCTCGTTGAGAGCGACAGTCCCCATTACAGGGTCGTAGTTACTTCGGCAACACTAGGAACCTTTTCGGTAGAGGTTTCCTCCGTTACCGGGAAAGTTACCGATCTGAGTTTCTCCACCTCTACCAGTTCGGTGCTAGCGGCGGCCGTGCAGAGCTACCTGAGCACGAACTATTCCTCTTTTGGGGCCGCTACCATCAACCACATCTCCCCTAAAGAGTCAACTGCGGGTTACTTCTCGGTCAAGGCAACGTTCGCTGACGGATCTGTAATCCATCTGGTAGTCGATTCGAAGGGTAATGTCATTCACGCCCATATGTCTGGCTCTAGTGATTCTTCACAGACCCAACAGACCCAACAGACCCAACAGGACAACTGAATCTGCACTTCATCACTATCCAATTGGAAAG
>JAKAPB010000358.1 GCA_021823045.1 Actinomycetes bacterium
ATCTGATCCGCAGGGCAACGCCACCGTGGGCCTCGGAATAGATAGAAGAGGACTGCAATTTTCTATCTATGACGTGCT
Source organism: Actinomycetes bacterium (assembly GCA_021823045.1). The sequence continues at coordinate 79 of JAKAPB010000358.1, forward strand.
GATGAAGGATATCCCGATGGAGGACGCGATTGAGGCGACGAGTGTGCGAAACCTCTTTCTCTGCCCGGCAACGATCGACCTGGCCGGTTCCGAGATCGAGCTCGTCTCTATTTTCAGCCGGGAGACGAAGCTCAAGAGGTCCCTCGAAGGGATTGCCGAGGATTACGACTTCGTATTCATAGACTGTCCCCCGTCCTTAGGCCTTTTGACGGTCAACGCCCTTACCGCAGCTACCGAGGTAATGGTGCCTATCCAGTGCGAGTACTACGCCCTCGAGGGATTGACCCAGCTCTATCGAAACGTCCGGCTCGTGAAGTCGAGTCTGAACCCGGATTTAGATGTGGAATACGTGGTTTTGACGATGTACGATGGCCGGACAAAGCTATCCGAGCAGGTAGTCCAGGATGTTCGGGGATTCTGTGGGCAGGTAGTCTGCGACACGATTATCCCGAGGTCGGTGCGCCTATCTGAGGCACCCTCTTTTGGGCAACCCATAACGGTTTTTGACCCCTCTTCAAGGGGCGCCATTGCGTATCGCGTTCTTGCTCGGGAGGTTGTCGGTGAGTGATCGAAGAAGTGGACTGGGTAGGGGCCTTTCGGCGCTAATACCGGTTGGTGAGATGGGGGCCCCAAAGTCCGCATTGCGAGAGCTTCCTATCGGGCAGATTAGGCCCAATCCGATGCAGCCACGGAGGCACTTTGACGAGGAGTCACTCTCCCACCTCGCAGCTTCAATAGCTGCACTAGGGCTCCTCCAGCCGATATTGGTGAGAAGGTTTGCCGACCAGGAGTATCAGATAATTGCTGGTGAGCGCAGGTGGCGGGCCGCTAGAAGGGCTGGATTGGATATGATCCCCGCCCTGGTGCAGGAGGCTGACGACCTCTCCTCCCTCGAGCAGGCGGTCGTTGAGAACCTGCATCGAGAGGATCTAAATCCACTCGAGGAGGCGGGAGCTTACCGGCAGCTTATCGACGATTTCGGCCTTACCCATGATCAGCTGGCTCAGAGAATGGGCAAGAGTCGTACTGCGATCACTAATTCACTACGACTCTTTCAACTCCCCCAGCGAATCCAGGAGTACCTCGCTGAGGGTTCAATAACTGCTGGTCACGCCAGGGCTATTCTGGGATCTTCCGATAGAAACTTCCAGGAGGAACTCGCTGAGCGAATCAAGAAGGAACAGCTTTCGGTCCGTCAGGCGGAGGAGGCCGTGAAGGGGCTAAAGGGTACCGCAGCACCAATCGGAGGGGACGATCCTGGTAGGGTGGCCCGGGCCCATAGGTTGGCCGAAGTGAAGGCGCCTTGGATCCTCGAGCTTGAGGGGCTGGTAGGGGAGCTGCTTTCAACTCGGGTCAAGGTCGAGCTGGCCAAGGCGTCCGACCCATCGAAGGAGCAAGCGGGGAGGATCAGTGTTGAATTTGGGAGCCTGGATGACCTTGAGAGGATCTTCAGACTACTCGTCGGTGATAATGTTGGCCAAGGCTAAAGCTTTGATTGAGACTTTATGAAAGCCTTAACTAGAGGTTATACACACTTGGGGATAATGCTGTGGATAAGCGGCGGACTTGCTAATCAGCGGGGTGATCGCTTAGACGCCGAGTTAGACGCCGAGTTAGACGCTAAGGTCGACAGGTTTAGAGAAGAGGGAGAGAGCTACCAGCACTGATTCAGCTATTTCCGGGAGATTTTTGACCCAGGTGACCGCCGAGTCCAAGGATATGACGATCGCCGGCATCCTGGTCTCTCGCAGGATGGGCATTGCCAAACCGATGACGGATACCTTATTGGTCGATAAGGTGAGGTTTAGTTCGTTGGCCAACAGCTCTGCGAGTGTCCTACCCCGGGGGGAGACGTAACTATATCCGGAGTAGAAGCCGATAAATGAGTCACCCTCGCCGATTTCGAGGTGTATGGCTACATCGGCATTCATCCTGTTGGCGAGGAGGGCCAGCGCAGACCTGTCGGTGTCTGAGTGGGTTTGGACGTGGACTCCTTCGACATGGAGACGTTGTGAAATGGCTTCGGCGGGAACTTCCGCCTCTCCGGAGTTGGTGACCGCCACTAGTAGTTCGCTAAGGGTTTTGGTCTGACTCCTGAGGTACTCCCGCTCTTTGACCCAATGGACGTGCTCGGGACTCCTCCCAAAGACCCTAAGGAGTTCGGTAACGGTCTCTTTTCCGCAAAATCCATCGGGGTGTAGGGCGACATTCTCCTGGAAGTCGATTAGCGCACGCGAGGTCCGCTCCCCGAATATCCCGTCGACCCTCCCCGGATCGAACCCGATGGAGCCAAGCCGAGCCTGCAGTTCGGCTACGTCGTCGCCCCGAAACATTGGGGATTTGAGGTAGAGCATCCGGTCACCCAGGCTGTAACCCGCTTCGACCAGGGTATCCCAGGTATTTTTGTCCAGGGTGCCGGTTACCCTTAGCCCCCGGAGGCTCTGAAACCTACCGATGGCCCGGGAAGTCGACTCTCCGAATTGCCCATCGGGGTCGAGCAACTGGTAGCCGATCGAGATCAGCCTCACCTGTACGTCGAGGACCGCCGGTCCATTAGAGCCGAGTTTCAGTTCAGGAAATAGCTTCTCGTTCAGTGTGGGTATTCCAAATCTCTCAAAAGTGGCGAGGAGGCTTAGCTTAGATCGGGATCTAGCTCTCTGAGAAGAGAACTCTTCGATTTTGCTCCGACTATACGTCTAATTGGCTTGCCATCTTTAAAGAGAATAAGGGTCGGAATAGACATTACCTCATATCGCCTAGCGGCGGCTAGCGCCGTATCGACGTTGAGTTTAGCTATTTGGATCTTCCCCTCTCGTTCGTTCGAGATCTCCTCGAGGATCGGGGCAATCATCTTGCACGGACCACACCACTCAGCCCAGAAGTCGACGAGCAGTGGTAATTCAGACTCCTTGATCGAGTTTTCGAAGTTGAAGTCGTTGAGTTCGGCTATCTTTGCCACAGTATCCCCTCGGGTCTTGCTAAATAATTTTCTGTGTGTTAAAACCTTACCAATTCACCGAAGATTCCACCGAAGATTCCACCGAAGATTCCAGCGGCCATTTCACCAGCCTAAAAGGCTTAGCCGGCTGGGTGGTGTTTGGCCTCTAGCCAACGCTCGACGTCGATTGCGGCCATGCAGCCCGACCCAGCTGCGGTGATCGCCTGACGATAGACATGATCCTGGACGTCGCCACAGGCGAAGACCCCGTCGATGTTGGTATGGGTACCGTTCCTAGTGACGATGTATCCGTCTTGATCCATCTCTAGCTGGCCAACGAAGACGTCGGTATTCGGGACGTGGCCAATAGCAACGAAGAGGCCACTGAAGTCCAGCTTCGTCTCCTGATTTGTCACCGTGTCGGTCACGGTGACAGCTTCGAGCT
>JAKAPB010000359.1 GCA_021823045.1 Actinomycetes bacterium
AGCTGGGCGGCCCGTTTTGTAACCAAGGCCAAAGCCATCCCTGCGCTTCCAGTCTCATACAGCAAGGACCTCTCCACACCCAAGGTTTCGGTCGGAGGTGCGGTCTACGGAGTGAGCAAGGCTATCTCACCAAAAGGCGGCTATGTAATCGCCGGTAGTTTCACCAAGCATCCAGGGGTTGTATTCGAGGTTGCTTTCATGGGTACGAGCCAAGGGGGTTCGACGAAGGTCTCTTCCACTGAAGTGATGGTCGGCACCCCTACCGATCCGGGGATGTTCAAAGGGCCAGCAGCTTATTTCACTCCGAACTTCGTGGGAGCGAAGGTTCAGTCCACTAAGGGCAAGACCCTGTATGTTCAGCTAGACGTAGCGGTATCAAAGACTCAAAAGCTATTTGGCGCCGGCTTGGTAACGACTTCGGTCCAGCAGTTACCTGTGATACCCCCCACTTTACCGCAAAAGACGGTCACCATAGTCGAGAAGGTCCCGGTCGTACAGCAGGTGCCGGTGTACATTACCGTGCCAGGTGGAGGCGGAGGGGACAATTGAGGTCGATTCTGATAATTATAGGCGACTCGACGGACGAGGACGAAAACTTATGGCGATAAGGATAAGGCTGGATCCGATTGCGTGCGACGGATACGGCTATTGTTGTGAGATCCTCCCGGAGCTGATCATGAAGGACGAATGGGGTTACCCGATTATCGACCGAAATGAAGACGTGCCGGCGGAGTTGCTCGGACGTGCAAAGAACGCCATAAAACTCTGTCCCAAGGTCGCTCTCTCTCTGGTAGTGGTGGAGTCGGCCGCTCTTAGGCGATAAGTGATGTTTTACGAGGTGATATTTTTCACTTTTGATTGGATCAGTCCGAACAGACTTGTTAGCCAAATCAAAGTACAATTCCCCGGTCAACCGTGGAGGTCAACTGGCGCGGTGAAATTGGTCGGAGGGGTATTTTTGACTGGTAGCTTATCTAAAGTGGCCAAAGCAGCTATCTTGGTTTATCTGGGTCCGGTTATCTCTAGCGCCGAATGAGTCGTGAAGTCTTCTGCCGATCAATTCCAGCTGCTTTCTGACACGGTCCATGTGGTATTAGGCAGGCCGCCGGATGATGTAGGGCAGCTTAGAGAAGTCGAGCGGGCGTAATAGGTTGCCGTGGTGGTTGTACTACCACCAGGAGCCACCTCATAGATTCCAAATTGATTACCTGTCCCCGATTCCCCGAGAAGGCAGAGGTAGGTTGAGTTCGACGGTGGGTTTTGACCCTCTACATAAACCGTCGCCGAACTCGGACCGCTTGGGAAGCTACCATTGACTGCTGACGATAATGGAACACCTAAATTACTAAAAGAACTACATCCAGTGAGACAGAATTGACCATTGTTGTGATAGTAGATAATTTCAGAAGTCAGTGCACTTTGGATATTGAATTGAACCGTTCGATCCTCTGCGCCACTCTTTGCGTTGAAATAGGTTGGTATTGCTATTGACAACAATGTACCAATGATTAGCAGCACAACCATTAGCTCGATCAACGAGTAGCCAGCTTCATCTCCAGGCCGGGCTTTGCTTTCGAGGTGCTCCACGAACTCTCCGATTTCTAAACAGTGCGTCGATCAAAGCGGATTCAGGTAAATACCGTATAGCTATTGTCGTAAGGATCCCGCGGTGACTTGATCAGAATTAACCAGTTTTCTCAATTGTAGACATGAGAGGCCTGGAATTTTATCCCTACGCGAGGCACTGGAGCGACTGTACTTTATCTACTTGGCAGGTTGGTGGGTAGGTCGTTTTTGTCATTTAGACCTGGACCTTGAAAACCAGCTGCAAGTGCGCCCGATCAAGGCTGGTCATTTGTAGGTCGGCTTTTTGGCGGGTTTAGTACCTTGTTTAGTTTTCTTGATAATAAATTTCAGAAGGTGATTAGATTCGAACCACAAATCAGCGTCGATGTCGCTCGAACGGGATGCTGTTACGTGTCTTTTGAGCATGGTAGGCGCGGCGAATGAGATCTTCGATTGAGCTAGCTAATACTTTGCCCGGCGATGTTTGATTGAGCAAATGAAGAGCCTTGGCACAGGTCCAGAGTGTTGCTGTGGATTCAGATATCTACACTAAAGGTGCGATAATTGAATCGCTCTGTTCGTCGCGCATCACTCTTTGATTCCGTGGCTACGTTTGTAAATCCAGAAGCCGGAATACTTCCCAGATAAAAATATGCGCCGAAAGTGCTCGGTCAAATATCGCACCGTGCTTGGTGTGAGTTGATAGGTTGGTGCAACTACCACGGCTGACTGCCGAATCCACTTGAAGAAGAGATTCTGGAGGCGACGACTTTCGAGAGTTTGGGTTGTAGCCAGGTGTACGTGGAGATATTCCATCGTGGTCCCCTCGTAGTCGACCATGTGTGGACAACCCCTGCGATCTGCGGTGAAGTCGTTTGCCAGGAGCATTAGTGAGGGCTCGCTACTCCAAGTGCAACCGGGGGTGGCTAAGGCAGCCGATATCGCTGGAGTAATTTGGATTTCGGATCGGAGCTTAGGCGGCGATGTGACCACACCGATGTCGGCCAGAAAAAAGGTAATCAAAAGACCCACGACAACAAGGATGTTGAGTGCAGGACTGATATGTATTCGGTTTTGAAATCGACGCGAGATGAAGTCGTAATTTAGTGTCGCGAAGAGGACCGCCAAGTAGGGTGCTAAAAAAGCTCCATAGTGGTAGAAGTATGAAGGGGCAAATGTCAGTACTAGTCCAATCAAGGTTGCGCTGCCAAGGACGCTTTTAGCTAGATCCGACATGCTGACCCAACCTGTGCGCCTCAGCGACCGGTAGAGGATAAGGACGGCCGATAGGTATATCACGGCTACCAAGGTCCACGCGAGAGTTGTGTTGGACTTGGCAAACTGGGATATTCCGGGTATTCCGGTCAGCATCGCCATTCTTACCAAGCGATCAACTCCGTCTTGTGGACGGAGTGCCTGGGCAATGATGACTTGTTTGACAAATGATGTCGGAGCGTAGATGAAAAACGGTATGACGGCCAAGGTAAAGCCGATCGAAGTTCCTAGCAACATTCGCCACCATAATCCGCCGCCTTTTCGGTGTAGTAGGTACAGCATCACGAGCACCGGGAAGATTGCCCAGGTTTTTGTCGCTCCGGCCAGTCCAAAAATAACCCCGGCCGAGAAGATTCTCGTTTTAGATGAAGTGAGTTCTTCTCCCTCGAAGATCACCAATACGGCGACCAGGCAAAATGTTACTAGATATGGCTCGATAAGTATCGTCTGGGATGCTTGCAGCGTCGAGGAAGACAAAGCCATTATCGCCGCACCCAGCGTTTGGCGAAAGGCCGACCGTTTTCTAAGTATTAGTGCCACTAGGACGACATTTACCAAGCTGATTAGGTCGGTGAAGACCCTCGCCAACTCCATGGCGTCCTTCGTTCCGACGGCTGA
>JAKAPB010000360.1 GCA_021823045.1 Actinomycetes bacterium
ACGTTGAAATAAGTCGCATCTAGGCGCTTGGACACCCCCGGACCGCCATTGGGGGACCAAGGTATCCTTTGGGAGTTGAAGTATTCGTTTCCTTTATCGGCCAGACTCCCTTTCAACGAAACGCCCTCCATATCTTCAAGGCGTCAAGGGCCAATTTGCTTGCCGAAATATCCGAATTCGCCATGATGGACCTGACAGTCTCGAAGACCCCTTTTTTGGCTATCGGGTCTGTGACTGTAAATATAGACGACGCAATGTCATTAGCGAGCTTAGGATAAATGCGCTGCAGAGAGTCGGACATCACAAGTTCTGGTGCCCTATGAAACCTTCGATGATTTTTGCCGACGAAGCTCTCTTTGATCGACTGGTCATATTCACTCCACTTTGTGGATTCCAGATCCTTGGCGGCATTTGCTGCGAATCTTCCCGCTGCGATTCCGGACCCGATGGCCATATTGACCCCTTCTAACCAAAGTCCCGAAGCTAAACAGCTGCCAGCGGCGTCACCCGCGACTACCACGCCGGGTAGGGAGAGTTGGGGCCAATTCCTGATTTTTACCTCGGGTATCATGTGGGCGCTGTACTCCTTCAGGGTACCCCCTTTTAGCAGTCCGGCGAGGCTCGGGTGGGATTTAAGCCGATCGATCAGCACCTCCGGCCTCGTGCGGTGGGTAGCCAAGTCTCCAAGGGAGAGGACAACGCCTAATGAGACGGTGTCCTGGTTCGTATAGAGGAACCCACCACCGGCTATGTCGTCGGTACAGCCCATGATCTCTAGGTCGCACCCGTCGTCGCCCTCGAGGCCAAATCTCTCCTCGATACGCTCCCTGCCGAGGTGTAGTACCTCTTTTACACCCAAGGTAAGGTGATCAATCGCAAAATTGGTATACATTCCGGCGGATTTTGCCAGCAACGAGTTCACGCCATCGGCGAGGATGACCACCTTGGCAAGGACGTCTCCGTCCCCTCGGTCGGTACTAACCCCGATGACGCGGTCGGAGGTTGAAGGCTTGTCACTTCCATTTTGGCATATGAGCGCTTTAGCCAGCGTGGAGCAGACGAGGTCGACCCCTTCGGCAACGGCGTTTTGGGCTAGCCAGCGATCGAAATTTGACCTGAGTGTCGTAATTCCATTGGGGGTGTCCTTGTTCCACTTCTCGCTGTCGACCGCTACGGTGAGCGAGGAGTTTTCTGACATTATCATCGTGGACCGCCTCGTGATCCACCTTTCTACCGGAACTGACTCCTTCCACTTCGGTATGATCTCGCCGAGGACGCGGGGGTAGACGACACCCCCGTAGACGTTTTTGGAACCCGGGAAGGGGCCGCGTTCGATTAAAAGGACACTGGCGCCGCATCTTTTTGCGGCGAGTGCTGCAGCCGAGCCGGCTGGTCCGGCACCGACGACCACGACGTCATAGCTACTTGGCGTTGCCGTCCTCCTTGATCAAGCGGAGTAGTTCTTCTGCTACCGATGCTGCGTCTGAAATGACTGCAAGCGATGACACTGCGACCATTGGGCAGGCTGGATCGGTATTGACCGATATGACCTTGTCGGGTATTACTACATTTGATAGGTGTTGTGTGGCCCCCGAGACCCCAAATGTCAAATAGACCTTCGGGCTAATCCCCTGACCGGTAGCGCCTATCTGTAACTCATTCGGGGCCCACCCGCGATCGGTAAGTACCCTGGTCGCCCCGATGGTCGCTCCTAGCAGTCCGGCTAGTTTTGCGAGTTCGTTCCAGGTGGCGAGATCGGATACCCCTCCACCTGCGCAAAGAACAAAGGGTGCATCGGACAACTCGGCTTGGGCCGCTGACTCGGAGCTGGCTATCGCAATGACCTCTTCGTCCGCCGATTCGTAGGCAAGCTCCTTACCGGCCGAAGAGTAGGACCGACTAGCGGCGATCGGGGAGGGGCTGAAGATCGCTACCGAGGGGTATTCGACCGGTTGGGCCTCCATTCGACTTCGATTACCCTTGGCAACCACGATCGAAGTTCCGTCGAAGGTGTAGGCATTGGTCAAAATCCTTCCACCAATTTGCGATGAAAACTCTACGGCGAAGCGCTGACTGTCAGAGTCACATCCCAGAAGCAGAAATGACTCTTCTAAGTCACCGAGGGCTTTGGCGACCGTTTTGTAGGCACCCTTTGTCCCAAATTTTTCCTCGGCGAAGATGTCAATGTGGGTAATTGGGGGGAATTGGACCCTAAGTGGTTCCTCAAAAGACCGACCTCCGAGGTGAAAGATGGCCAGCCTCCACCCATTCGGATCCTTTGACGCTTGATAAACGGCACTCCTGGCACTACTCGATATCTCGTTCGACCTCGAGAATATGATCACTAAGGGTAGTTGGTGCCCGTGGTGGTTCATGAGATTAGACCCCCGACCAAGTCACCTTCGACGATAGCGTTGACAACCCTTCTTGGGGCGATACAGTCTCCAACCCTGACAACTTTTACCCCGTCTTTTAGGAGTTCGAGGTAGAGTTGATCATTCGCCAACGGGTGGTTTGCCACTACCACCCAGTCATAGCTAGCGGTGAAGGTTTCGCCGGTCGTATGGGTCAAGAAAGTAATCTCTTCACCGATTAACCCTACGACGACCTTCTCAGTTTCCAACTTGATCCCTAGTTTGTGTGCCCTTAGCATCCAGGCTTCCAGGTCTAAGGTGACTCCGAGGTCAGTCCCTACGCTCAACTGTGGGGTTGCGATGGTGACCTCCGCTCCCCGGTCGGCCAGTAGCTCGGCGACCGATGTCCCCTGGTGGAAACCGAGTTCGTCGTAGACTAAGACCCTCCCTTTTGGATTTGACCTTCCGTCGAGTACGAAGGTCACCTCGGTGACGGCGCTCTCTCCGTCGACTTTCGAGTCCTCAAATCCTCCCGCCCACCATGGTTTATTCGGTAACGACCCGGTTGCGACGACGACGAGATCTGGATCGTAAGACCTGACCATGTTGGCATCGGCGGCGACTCCGAAATGAGGGACGACTCCGACGCTTCTGAGTTCGTGTAGCTGATTTCTGGTAAGCTCGGAAAGTTCCGAACGGTATGGTGCCTTAGACGCAAGAGTTAGCGCCCCGCCAGCCCGGTCCTTGCTCTCAATAATTGCTACCTGCGCACCACTTTTGACTGCGCTGATCGCACTCTGCAGTCCGGCGGGACCGGCTCCTACGATTAGAACCTTACTCCGATTTGGAAGCGGGTTTCTTTTGAAGGTCTTGGTAAACTCTCCCAGGGCGGTATCGTTTTTGAGTACAGGCTCATTGTCCTTTAAGTACTCCTTGGCGGTTCGGGGATTTTCAATGCATCCGAGCCATCTGTTTAACCCCATCCTCCCCACGCACTCCTGGTTACAGGAAAGGCAAGTCCTGATTGAGTTGGCCATGGAAGATTTAGCCTTTTTGACAAAGTCGGGGTCGGCTATTAGACCCCTTACCACTCCGACCATGTC
>JAKAPB010000361.1 GCA_021823045.1 Actinomycetes bacterium
AAAGCGGTATATGCCACGCTTTTCCCAGACTTCACTCCACTTTGCCTCTAAGCCCTCTGCGCTCGGCCGCTCTGGTAGCGAGATGTTCATCTGGAGTAGGCGTGGGAGGAGAAGTCCCCGGCGATAGCCGTGGGGAGGGTTAGTTCCACTCGGGCCGCTGGCCCGACCTCCTTACGAATCTCGAATGCCAAGAACTTACCGAGCTGCAAGTACGCTATGGTGCGCTGGTTGATTCTATGCATGACTTCTCCTTTCTTTTTGAATCTGGCCCGTGTTGAATCTGGCCCGTGTTGAATCTAAATTGCTTGAAGCCTGGATTGGTAGAAAACCCAGCCTTTTGAAACCGAATCGTCTGCCGATCAATGGTCCTAACCCAGTGTCGATCCAACCGACCCTTAGATCGATACTCAGGCGGGAATCCGAGGGCGGGGACCAGATAGTTGGCCGTCGCCCTGACCGGTGGCCCGGGTCCAGTATCTCCCGACCCGAGTTTTTATATTCAGCCATTACATCTGGAGTTGTGTCAATCTCCGCCCTCACTGTCGACAGAAGGGTCTTTGAGTCGTGGTAAAGGTCTATGAGGGTCGACTTTGCTTTTACGAATCCGTTTGTCAGCAAACTGTTGTGCCCGGCATGGGAGGTATCACTAGGGTTGAGATCCGTGAAGGGGCGGCAAGGCAAAGTCGATAACCCTAGGTTAGGGAATCCGCCGACTACCCAAGGCGATATGGCCATAAAGGGCCCGTTTCGCAATGGCACGACGTATTTCTGGTAGCTTTCGCGGTCTAGTCGTCTCCTTTTAAACAACTTCCCACAGTATTCCTCGCCAGCGAAGCCGTCATGGTGACGATTGACTCCCCGTGTCTCTGACCCTTCGATTCTCAAAGGATCAGAGTCCACTATCTCCTGATGGACGGTGGCGTTTGGATCCCAAAGATACGGCTGGCATTGTGCAGACAAACTTCTTCCTACGCTTTGGTGGAGGCTCGCCGCTGGGCAAAGTAGAGGATTGCCTTGGTCTAACATGCCATTCGGTACACGGTGCTTTCCGCATTGGTATTTTCGGCGATGGCAGTTTCGGCGATGGCAGTTTCGGCGATGTTGAGATCCGTGGAGGGATTTCCAGCAGGGTCTGACCCCTGAAAGATGGGCCTCAATTAGGAACCCGAGATCAAATGGGTCGGCGGCTGGCTCGCCTACGAGGTCTGCTGGCCGTTCTTCGGCTCTGCTTAGCCGTCTGCTTTCCGACACTATGTGGCGGTGATTACGCCACCGCAGGGAGGGTCGAGGCCTCTGGGTAAGGGGTACGAACCGTGTAATTAAAGGATGCTCAGAATCGTCAATTTCCCTTGCGGTCCTTTTAGCAGATACCGTCGCATTTTTGATTTGGAGGTGGAAGGGAACTGGGGATTTCGATTCATCGGAGAAATCTGACTTGAATAGTTGACCCTGTAGGAGTAGTTGATTACCCACAACATCCCGCCGACCAGTTGGTATTGCAACGGTCGGATTAGCTCTGTCGAGCCTCGGAGCATTACTGTGGATTGAGTTGTAGGTAGATGAATATTGCACGCCACCACTCGGTCGATATATCGGCTGATGGGTCCTCTTCACTTCGTTCCGCATAGACGCTAGTTCACCTCCTCATTGCTCTACTCGTCTGTTCAGCTTCGGTCCAGGGTAACTAGGTTTAAGTGCCCCTAGTATCTGTCGACCTACGGTCGATTGGTTACTGACAGTTGCTTGAAAAATCTTTTCATTAGAGAGTAGTTGCCATAAGTGCTTATGGCCGAGTGGATTGCAATTCTATGGCCTCGACGATGCAGTGACTAAGCCAGAACCACTTTGGGACTCCTACCGCATGTCGACCGCCGGCCTTTGGGCCCTTTGACCTCCAGGGGCGCCCTCCCGACGGAGGAGGGGAGGTTAGTTCAGTTACGAGCTTCGCAACTAGAGGAACTTCTATTTTCGGTTGGTCAACTAGAATCGACTAGCTATGCCCCGCCTTTTTGATACCCAGTCTTCAGAGATAGTTGAAATAGCCCCGAGAGTCGAGGGGCAGTTTTCAATGTACGTCTGCGGTCCAACGGTGTACGACGAGCCGCACTTAGGGCATGGTCGCTTCACTTTGGTCTATGACATCCTCAGGCGGTACCTGAGGTATCGGGGCTTTGAGGTTCGCTTTGTGTCTAACATCACCGACGTCGACGACAAGATTATCGCCCGAGCGGGTGAACTGCAGATAAAGCCGGAGGATCTCGCAAAGAACTACGAGGAGGTCTGGTGGGATCTGATGGAGAGGCTAGCTGTACAAAGGCCCGATGAGACGCCACACGCTACCGACTGGATAGATCAGATGCTCGAGATGGTGGCCGAAATGGTCGCTAGTGGGGCGGCCTACGAGACGAGTGACGGTATCTACCTAGAGGTGGCGAGGGTCGATGGGTATGGCCTTTTGGCGAGGCAAAACCTTGCGGAACTAAGGAGCGGAGCCCGGGTTGAGATTGACGAGCAGAAGAAGTCCCCGCTTGACTTTGCCTTGTGGAAGAGGACCTCGGAAGAGGAGTGGGGCTGGAATTCTCCCTTTGGCTTCGGGCGGCCAGGTTGGCATACCGAGTGCGTGGCCATGGCCCTAGGGATACTCGGAGAGGGTTTCGACCTCCATGGCGGTGGTATGGACCTCGCATTCCCTCATCACGAAAATGAGAGGGCCCAGGCGGTTGCCATGCATCGGAGCTTCGCTCGACACTGGATGCATAACGGGTTTGTTATGGTCGGCGAAGAAAAGATGTCAAAGAGTCTCGGGAATTTCACCACCTTGAAGGAGTTGCTGGACTCGACCGATCCGAGGGCGTATCGGCTGTTGGTCGCTCGATCTCACTATAGGTCGCCATTGGAGGTTACCGCTGAGATCCTTCAGGATGCTTCGAGGTCCCTCGAGCGAATAGACGCATTTGCTCGGAGATTCGCCGACGTGGTCACTCAAAGATCCGATGTAGCTCCCAATAAAGTAGTGATAGACGGATTTAATGACGCCATGGATGAAGACCTGAATTCGCCGGTCGGACTGGCGAGGGTCTTTGAAGCCATAACCAAGGCAAATTTTGCCCAGGATCGCGGCCATGTCGAAGAGGCGGTTTCAAACGCTAAGGCAGCCCTTTTGCTGTTATCGACATTGGGAATAGTGGTCCAAGACAGGCTCGAAGTTCCCGAAGAGGTGATGGTGCTGGCGAAACAGCGCAAGGCAGCACGTGCCGATAGGGATTTTGCGGCCGCCGACCGATACCGGGATGAGATCCTCCGACTCGGCTACGTCGTTGAAGATTCTGACTCGGGTTTCAGGTTCAAAAGGGCCTAGTCTCTACGGTCCACGGTGGCAATCTGGCCTGGCAAAATTTAAGTTTCGGAATTACTTCTGGAAATGGGCCACGTTATGTTACTAAA
>JAKAPB010000362.1 GCA_021823045.1 Actinomycetes bacterium
TGCCAACTCCTCTGACGTCGGCTCCCTCTCCAGGTCTTGGACCAACTGTCGCCGCACCCTGAAAATCTCATTCAAAAGTTCCGAGGCGTGGGCGGGCATTCGAATAGCTCTTACCTGCTCCCCCACACCTTTTGCGATTGCTTGTCGAATCCACCAGGTCGCATAGGTCGAAAAACGAAATCCTCGGCCAGGATCATACTTCTCAACGGCACGCATTAGGCCGAGGTTTCCTTCTTGAATCAGGTCCTGGAACCCAAGGCCCCGGCCCCGGTAGCTTTTCGCTATGGATACAACGAGCCTCAGATTAGCTTTTGTGAGCCTCTCGCGAGCTTCGTCGCCTATCTTGACCAACTCCTCGTCGCCTTCGATTCCTCCACCAGAATTGAGCCTCTCCTTGGCCTGGTTCCCCAGTGCCAAAGCCTGCGCGAGTTCTATCTCCTCTGCAGCTGAAAGTAAGGCAGTCGCACCTATCTCCTTCAGATAGGCCCGGACGGTATCGTCACCGAACTTTCCGTCAAGATTAGATGAGCTCATTATTACCCTTTAGTCCCTGTTCACCAGCGAAGACCCGTCTCTTGCCGAGCCAAGATATGAGCATTCCACAAGCGACATCTCGCTTTGTCGTTTCTCTAAGTTGCTCGACCCACATTCGCACTTCGCCAATCTCGCCCACCACATCCTGTAACTCTGCACCGTCAAAATCTCGTGACCTAATTCTGGAGGAAAGTCTCCTCATCTCACGAGTTGCGGCGACCTCGACCTGGCGAGAAACTACATCAAGAGGATCGACCTCTCGTTCTTCACTCGCCAACTCGAAAAAGAGACGAGCCACCTCTCCGCCCTTTTCTTCGACGGCAATGGCGGCCTCTTTAACATTCTCTACCGATGCCATGAGTTGGGCCAAACTCACCTGAGCGTCCTCCTCAAAAAGCTCTGGAATTATGAATTCGGCGTAGATACTCGGATCGTGAACGAGCAGCCTAAGCGACTCAATGGCCGGCCGAGCCGCCCGATGTCTGCGAGAGCGCAATGAGCCGGAACGCATTAGACCAGGATTGCTTCCATTGGAGGTTGCTTGCTGAGTTCTAGCCTGAAGATCCCGATACCTAGCCTCGACACTTTTTAGGTCTAAACCAGAAAGGGCGGCTATCGACGAGATGTAATCATTTCTGACCAGCGGATTTGGATGCTCGGAAATAAGCCCAAGTGCGGCATCAGCCGCTCGTGCCCTCCCCTCCGAAGTCGCAAGATCGCCTTTTGCAATCGCTCGTTCAACCCTGAACCTCAAAAATGGCTTAGACCCACCAACAGCCTTGACAAGCGCGTCGGGGTCCCTAACTCCTATTTCAGCGGGATCTTTACCCCCTGGCAAGCTGGCTACATAGAGTTCCACACTGTGCTTGGATTCGAACTGGTACAGCCTCTCTATCGCATCCTGGCCCGCCCCGTCGGCATCATATGAAAGTACGATCCGCTTAGCAAAGTTCTTAAGCCTCGCAAAGTGCTCCTGCGAAAGGGCCGTGCCACAGGTTGCTACGGCATTTCGAATTCCACACTGATGCATAATGATGACATCGGTATATCCCTCGCAAACGACCACTTCGCCGCTGTTGACTATCTCAGACTTGGCAACGTCTAGGCCGTAGAGCACACGACGTTTGGAATAGAGAAGGGTCTCTGGAGAGTTTTTGTATTTCGGCGGTGGAGATTGATCTGGCTGCAATGACTTCAAGGAATCTGGAAGTATCCTTCCACCAAAGCCTATGGTCGCTCCCGAAGTGTCACGGATGGGAAACACTATACGCGAGCGCAAGTAGTCCCGAAGGTTGCCACCCTGATCCTGGTAGCCAAGGCCGGCTTCCACCACTAAGTCTGCCGGAAACTTAAGTATCTGCCCAATGTTGAATCTGGCAGAGGGTGACCATCCGATTTGAAAGGTATCCCAAGAGTTCTGCTCAATGCCCCTAGAGAGTAGGTACTCCCTCGCCTGCTTGCCGGCTTTATCGTCTTTTAGTGACTCTACGAAGTACTCAGTCGCCCGCTCGAGCAACCGATGCAAGGTCGCCCTCCTCTCGGCGCTCCTTGAGTCGTAACCTGAATCTTTGGAGAGGGTTATCCCTGCCCTATCGGCGAGTATCGAAAGGGCCTCAACAAAGTTCACATGACTAGTTTCTCTCACGAAGGTAATAGCGTTACCCTTCGCCTGGCATCCAAAACAGTAGTAGACGCCATCCTCCTGATTGACAGAGAAGGAGGCGGTATCCTCCGAGTGAAAAGGGCATAACCCAACCCAACGTCGCCCACTTTTTTTGAGCGTGACGTGTTCAGTAATTAGCGCCACGAGGTCTGTGGCGTCTAGAACCCTCTGCACATCGTCAGCCAATGGACCTCACAATTCCGATAAGACCTGCCACAAATCATTCTAGAAGCTTCGCAGTTGCCTGAAAATATCTCCAAATTTGCGTAACCTGTAGAAGTGGAGTTAAAAGAGGCGGCGCAAAAACTAGGGGTCCACTATCAGACAGCATACAGATGGATAAGGTCGGGGCAACTAAAGGCATACAAAGTTGGTAACACATATCAGGTCACATCCGAGGATCTAATCGAGTGTCTCAATAGGCGCAACTGCCCGACTGCCCCTCCCAGCAGCATAAAGATCCGGAATTGGGAGCATCAAGCCTCTCGCCTTATGGGATACCTGCTTAGTGGAAATGAGGCTGAGGCTAGGGCTCTGATCCTCAAAGTCGCCGAGGGTGGAGCCGAAATCATTCCCGCTTGCGAGAACCTAATAAGCCCGGTCCTCGCTGATCTGGGAGAGATGTGGTCTACCGGGAAGATCACAATTGCGAGCGAGCACAGGGCGACCGCCATCTGCGAAAGGGCCCTCGCTTGCATGATGAATAACCTAAGGGGGCGACCGAGGGGTATCGCAGTCATAGGAACCCCGCCAGGAGATGAGCACTCCCTCCCCTCGTCGATGGCTACGGCCGCTCTCAGGAGCCAAAGGTGGCTAGTACACCATTTAGGAACACAGGTTCCTCCAGAAGACTTCGTGTCAATTGCAAAAGAGGTCACCGCAACCTTGGTGGTGGTCACTATAACCCATATTCCGGCACTAGATCAAGCGAACCAAATCGCGACCCTAGCTAGAAAACAAGGCATTCGATCTCTCATTGGTGCCCCAGGTTTGCCCATTCGAAGCCTGGTAGAACTGGCCAACTCCCGTTCGAGCCCGGATAGCTCCTTCGAATCGAAGACATAAAATATGCGGTTGTCCGGCCAATGGATTAATCATTACGGACAAAAAAGTGCCGGCTAACACTGACACTCTTTAGGTTCTCCTCTACCGAGTTCTAGTCAATTATCAACCCGCAAGGTTGTTCTGGCCTATGATCGACTTGAGCGCAAAGACTATCATCGGGTCAAATGAGGTC
>JAKAPB010000363.1 GCA_021823045.1 Actinomycetes bacterium
TTGCGTCCAACTACTACGACCCTCGTCTTGAGGCCTTTGGCCTCACGTGAGCGAATCAATCTCTCCGCCATGCGCAAGGCGGTCGAGTTGTAACCACCGCAAAGGCCCCGGTCTGCGACCATGACGACCAAACCGAGAACTTTAGACTCGTCGCCCTGTCCGATATAAATGCTCTTCGGTAAGGAGGATCCTGCCGCAAGGTCACGGACAACCTCCGAAAGCTGCTCGTAGTAGGGTCGAGCGGAGGAGATTCTTCCCATCGCCCGGACAATTCGCGAAGAAGCGATCAGCTCCATGGCTCGGGTTATCTTTTTGGTCGACTGGACGCTCTTAATCCGTCGCCTCAGTATCCTCTCCTGGCCACCAGCCATCTAAGTTCAGGCTCCCTTCTTGACAGAAGGGTCGAAGCCGGCTTTGAACTCAGCGATCAGGTCGTCTAGCACCTTGCGATCTGGGAGCTTTCCGGTCTCTACTATCTGGGCGGTGACCGAAGAGTAGCGGGCTCCGGTGAATTCGATCAGCTCGGCAATAAACCTGCTCACCTCGCTCACCGGAATGTCGTCGGTAGCACCGGAGGTGCCAGCGTAGATCGAGAGGATCTGATCCTCGACTTCAACCGGAGCATTCTGCTTCTGCTTGAGGATTTCGGTCAGGCGGTATCCTCTATCGAGCTGAGCCTGGGAAACCTTGTCAAGCTCCGACCCAAAAGCGGCGAATGCTTCCAATTCACGGAACTGTGCTAGGTCGAGCTTAAGCGATCCAGATACCGACTTCATCGCCGAAATCTGCGCGGCGCCACCAACTCTGGATACCGAAATACCGACGTTGATCGCAGGTCGAACACCCGAATAGAAGAGGTCAGAGTCCAAGTAAACCTGCCCGTCGGTGATCGAAATGACGTTCGTTGGAATATATGCCGAGACGTCTCCCGCCTTGGTCTCGATAATCGGCAGGGCGGTCAATGAACCGCCACCCATTGCGTCAGAGAGCTTGGCCGCCCTCTCGAGCAACCGGGAGTGAAGGTAGAATACGTCGCCTGGGTAGGCTTCGCGCCCTGGTGGCCTCCTGAGCAAAAGCGCTAGCTGACGGTAAGCCTCAGCCTGCTTGGAAAGGTCATCGTAGACGATCAGCGCGTGCTCGCCATTCTCCATCCAGTGCTGACCCATTGCACAACCGGAGTATGGAGCTAGGTACTTGAATGGTGCTGGGTCGGAGGCTGGGGCACAGACGATGACCGTGTATTCCATTGCGCCGCCGGCCTCTAACACGGCTTGTGCTGAAGCGATTGTAGAACCCTTCTGGCCAATCGCTACGTAGATACACTTGACACCCTTACCCTTTTGGTTAAGTATCGTGTCAAGTGCGACCGAGGTCTTTCCGGTCTTGCGGTCGCCTATGATCAACTCACGCTGTCCCCGACCGATCGGGGTCATGGAGTCGATCGCCTTGATACCGGTTTGCAAAGGCTCGCACACCGGCTGGCGGTCGACAATTCCCGGAGCCTGGACTTCGAGACGCCTAGAGTGTGGCGTGTCTACCGGCCCCTTGGCGTCGATAGGTTCACCAAGGGCATTGACCACGCGGCCAAGCAGTGCGTCACCGACCGGGACCGAAAGAATCTTGCCCGTTGAATGGACGATGAATCCCTCGTCAACTGTAGACACGTCTCCTAGAATGACCGCACCAATAGAGTCTTCGTCCAAGTTCAGGGCGAGACCAACGGTTCCACCTTGAAACTCAAGGAGTTCGTTGACCGAGGCATCCGGAAGGCCAGAGACCCTCGCTATTCCGTCAAAGACCTCGAGGACCCGTCCAACCTGCTCGCCTTCGACCGATGCAACGTAACCTTCGAGGCGCCTCTTGAGCACCTCGGCGATCTCGTCTGACCTGATAGATAATGGTTCCATGAGCTAAGCTCCCTGATTATGAGTGGGGTTAATTAACTGCTTGAACTCAGGCGAACCCTGAGTTGATCTATGCGGCGCCTCGCGGAACCGTCGAAAATCTCATCTCCGACCACTGCGACTACTCCCGCCAGCAAGGATGGATCCACCATCGCCCTTGTCTCAAGTTCGCGGCCCGCATTAGCCGCAAGCGCCAGCCGAATTCTTTCGACCTCTTCTGGGCTAAGTGCTCGGGCACTACGTAGTTGGCATACAAAAAGGTTTCGTTCCTGGGCCGCGATCGAGACGAGCCCGTCAATAATCTCGACAACGTCTCTTACTACCGTAATCGCAACTGCGTAACGAGCGACTTCCCAACTCAGGTTGGAGGTCTTCTCTTTGAGCAGGTCGTCGACAATCTCTCTTCTCTGAGACGGGTGGCTGCCCATCCCAGATAAAGCGCTTCTTAAAGGACGATTCGCTTCGATAGAGCGAGCGAATCGGAAAAGCTGATCTTCACAAGTCTCGAGGTCAAGTGGGCTAGCAAGGCCGAAAAGTGCTTTGGCAAAGCCGTTGGCCCTCGACTTCGTCGAATCGGCTCCAACGTAGTTTGCTAGATCGTCGATCTCTAACAGTCGATGAGCCTCTGTGAAGGTATCGGCTATGTACTTAGGGGCCTCGGACATCACGATCGTCTGCCCCAACTTGACCGCCAACGAATCCGATCGAGCAAGCAGATCACCAACAATTTCCGCTTTAGCCCTCGGGGAAAACGACGGATCACCAAGGACCTCCACGAGATCCTTGGAAGATTCCATTGCCCTGATGAACTCGGCTATCGCAGAAGCGACCTCGGCCAGCTTGCCCGCTTCTTCCGAACGGACTCTAATCGCCTCTACGTAACCCCTAACCGACTCGTTCACTTGCTAGAAGCCTCCGATTCAGCCAAGAAGGATGCAATCAAAGGGTCGAAGGACGACCTGTCGAGCTGCTCTTGGAGGATCTTCTCCGCTAGGTCGAGAGCGAGGTCTGCGATGTCGCCCCTAAGCTCGAAGACCAGCCTCTGTCGCTCAGCGTCGAGGGCCTCCTCGGCTCTCTGACGCATCTCCACGACTTCAGCCTCGGCCCTTTTGACCAGATCGGCTTTAATGACCTCAGCGGTCTTGCGTGCCTCGTCGATCAAGCGAGTGCTTTCATGACGAGCTTCTGCCAGCTGAGCTTCGGCCTTCACCCTGTCGGCCTCGGCCTCATTGCGTGCCCGCTCGGCCGCCTCAATGTCTCCCCTTATCTTCTCGGACCTATCCTTGAGCATCTTGGAGATAGGCGGGAATGCCACCTTTGCCAAGATGGCCATCAGGACAAAGAAGGATAGAACCGACCAGATAATCTCTCCGGAAGCCGGAAGGATCGGGTTGGAAGACTGCGAAGCTGCGAGAAGGATGCTAACCATCTAGCCGGTGTACTTCAAGAGAATGAAAACGACGAAACCGATCAGAGCGAGTGCCTCTGCAAGGGCGAAGCCCAAGAAAGCTAGTGCTCTAACT
>JAKAPB010000364.1 GCA_021823045.1 Actinomycetes bacterium
GAGTCTTGGGTGAACTGGGAGGCTATTCGCCCGACCGGCCTTCGGTCGGATATCGCAATCCGCCGAGCCGGATCATGGGTATGGGGCAACAAATTGGTGCTTTTCGGTCTTTCCTGCATGAAGAGAAATTCCTGGAAGCTGAGGATGAACGGACTTTCCCGCGTATTTGCAATAGGTTTGTTGTTAGATCGGCCTTCTAAAGCAAGCGAGGGAAAATGCCTGAGATAAAAGTCGAAGTCGACCCGGCAGAGGTTGGCATGGATTTTGCCCGGCTCGAAAGAATTGGAACGCATTTCCAGAAATACGTTGACGATGGGAGGCTGCCAGGCTGGTCCATGCTTGTTTCCCGAGAGAACCAGATCGTATACCACGCTCAGTACGGCTTCGCGGACACCGAATCGAAATCTCCCATAAACCAAGACACCCTCTTTCGCATCTACTCGATGACCAAGCCGATCACTTCGGTTGCGCTGATGATCCTCTATGAAGAGGGGAGGGTCGAACTTACAGATCCAGTTTCGAAATACATACCCTCTTTCGCCCAACCCATGGTGTTCACCGGAGGAGGATCTAACGATCCGACACTTCGCCCCGCTACCGAACCGATGAGAATTTGGCATCTCCTCACCCACACTTCTGGTCTCACCTATGGATTTCTCTATGCCAACCCTGTTGACACCATCTACCGGAATAATGGCTTCGAATGGGGCAGTCCAAAGGGGCTTTCGTTGGCCGAAACAGTCGACAAGTACGCTGAGATTCCCCTCCTTTTCAATCCCGGCTCGGAGTGGAACTATTCGGTTTCGACCGATGTGCTGGGCAGGGTAATCGAAGTCGTCTCGGGCGTGTCACTGGATGAGTTCTTTAGGACAAGGATCTTCGATCCCCTGAATATGGTCGATACCGACTTCTACGTCAAAGAGTCCGAATTTGAAAGACTCGCCACTCTCTATCTCCGAGCTCCTGAACCGAGGTTGACTTCCAGAATCGACTTCATGGGAGACCTGGCCAAAACCAAACCAACTAGCCCGTCTGGTGGGGGTGGACTCATCTCATCGCTCTCGGACTACCACCGATTCACCCAGATGCTCCTCAACCGGGGAGAATTCGATGGAGCGAGGATTCTCGGCTCGAAGACCCTAGACTACATGACCGAAAATCACTTGCCCGGCAATAAAGATCTCCAAAGCTTTGGTCGGCCGATATTCGCAGAAACTAATTACGATGGCGTCGGCTTCGGGTTAGGTTTTTCGGTCGTAATCGACCATCGGGCGACCAAGTCTCTCAGCTCGCTTGGCCAGTTCGGGTGGGGCGGGGCAGCATCTACGACTTTTTGGGTGGACCCTCTGGAAGATTTGACGGCGGTCTTTATGACCCAACTCCTTCCATCGAGTAGCTATCCGATCAGACCACAGTTAGCCCAGCTCGTCTATCAAGCGCTAATCGACTGATCTGTCGACGAACCGGGTCGAGAACCGAGCTAAAAGTGGATCGTTGATGGGACCATAAATAGGGCAAAACAAATGACTAGCAGACACATCCCCCAAGCCAAATAGCGAAACGGTCCCCGGAGACGGTATTTAGTGGGCAGTACCCGTGCCTCTAGCAGAAGAAGGAATCCAAGAACTACGGGGAGAAGTAGTGCGTTGATAACTTCGATGTCAACCGCCAAGTTGACCAAATCAAAGCTGGTCAAGACGATGATCGCCCCTAACACATGAATCAGGGAGTAGGAGAGATAGAACTTCTTAGCCTCCTTGGGCCTGAGATTCAGACTGTGGCGCCAGTTAAACACCTCCCCCAAGCCCCATGCCGAAGCAACCGAGGCAACTATCGCCGCGACCAAGGACGCCCCGAGCACCCCGCAGCCGAGAAGCACCTTCGCCCCGACTGGACCGAGAAAGGGCTCGAGCGCCCGGGAGATCCCCCCGACGCTCACAAGGCTCATTCCTGGATGGGTCCGTCCAACTGTTGCCGCTAGGGACACTACAACTCCGATCATGATCAGTTGTGTGACCACGGCCCCAGCGGCGGTGTCAATCCTCATGTGACGGATCGACGCCTCTTTAATTCCTTTGTCAATTACCGCACCCTGTTGATAGAAGATCATCCAGGGCATTATGACTGCGCCTATATTCGCTGCAAGAAGAAAAAGGTAGGCGTGATCGGCTATCGGCATACTGCTTAGCTCGGACCTAAAGGCGCTCAGCGAAGGATGGGAAAGAAACATCGCTGGAATAAAAACCAGCTCCGCTAGGCCAACGAGGATCCCTATCCTCTCCAAGGATCGATAGCTACCGCTTAGAGCGATTGCAATCAGAAAAGCCGTCACTACTGGGACGGTAAACCAACGTGAGATACCGAAAAGTTCCCCTACTCCCACAATCCCGACAAATTCGGTAATCAGTGCCCCTACCGAAGATATAAATAAGGTCAGCGCTGAGAGAATTGCCCAGAAAGTACCAAAGTTCTCCTTTATTAGGATTCCATGACCTTGCTGGGTACAGATCCCAAGCCTCGCTGCCATCTCCTGGACCACGAAGAGCACCGGGATCAAAAGAACCTCGGGAAGTACCAGCCGATAGCCGAATCTCGCTCCAGATTGTGCCGCAGTGATCAGCGATCCAGCATCGGTATCTGCAAGCATCACCACGATTCCCGGCCCAATCACTCCAATAAGCGTCACCGCCCAGGGCAACAACCGCGATCGGCGATCCCCCGCAAGGTCCGCTTCAGCCGGCTCCGGGGATATCAACTTTGTCCCTCGGTACGAATTGAAATTGGTCTACCTCCAAGCTACCAATACCGAAAACATCGCAGCCTGCCCAAGCATGCCATCAAGGCGGCCACCTCTTTTTCTTACTCGTCTGTGGGAATACTGCCACAGGTAGCCTAGAGCCGGACCTGGTTCTCTCTTTGCGACATTAGTTTCCTGGCAGATAGATAAGAGAAATCTTTATCGGCATCTTTGGGTGCGGCCCAAATTGACAGTCCACCAACTGTTTCAACAACGTCGAGTGGGTAGCACCGTCTTAGGCTAACCAGTTTGAGTCGACTAATCCCTACTAACTGTCAGTGCCGAGGGCCCGACACCGACAATACCCAGACTAAGACTCGACTGAGATCCTTCCAAGCAGCTGGTGGACTACTTTTGTCCACTTGCCAATTTCGTCGAGCCGTCGACCCTGTAACCATCGAAGCATTTTGGACAATTGGGAGCGAAATCCCCTTCTGCAATACAGGAAACAAGCGACCTCTTTGTTCTTTGGTCTACTCACTGTGGGTCTAGAAAGTCTTTGATACTCTACATACCTCCTCGCTATTTCCAGGGGTGCCCGACCACACGACACGACAGCGCCTGAGGGCGACCAAAAGTGTCTCCCTCACAAAGCTTTCTCTGCTTCGGA
>JAKAPB010000365.1 GCA_021823045.1 Actinomycetes bacterium
GAGAATACCGGTGATCCATGTTCGGGTTGCATTTCGAGCTGGAACACCGGAGATAAGCCAACGCAATCAGGCCTTCTCAAATCTCGCAGCTTCGGGGGCGATGGCTGAGACGGACGATGCCACTCAAATTCATCCGGCTATTTCGCCGCAACCTGGCGACATCGTCGTCATAAAGCGCAGGGTAAGCGCCTTTACCGGAAGTGATCTAGAAGTCATATTGAGGTCGCAGGGTATAGATTCGCTCGTCCTCACCGGAATCGCAACTAGCGGCGTCGTGTTATCCACACTTCGCCAGGCGGCAGACTTAGACTACGCCCTTACCGTTTTAGAGGATGGTTGCGCTGATATGGATCCCGAGGTCCACAGGGTGCTCACCGAAAAGGTTTATCCACGCCAGGCAAGGGTAACTTCTGCCTCGGATTGGATACACTCCCTCGGTGGCTAAGCACTCCAGCAGGAAAACATGCACTCTGCATTATGAACCTGGCCGAATAACGGTTACCAAATTATGGAACTCACCCCGAACCAAGGTGGAGAGCACCCGTATCTGAAGTGCACTTCGGAGTTTTGCAAACCCGGTTGGTCTAGGTTAGGCTCGCTTATGGCCTTATATCCCAATTTCCGCTAGGCACCGCCAAATTGCGCCGCATCTTCATGGTGATCGGGATTACCCTTTTGGCGCTCGGTCTTTTTATTCTTGGTTTTGTACCGTACCTGATCTATACCACCAATGGCCAATCCGTAGCGGCACAGAAGGTGTTGAGTGGTGAGCTGACTAAGCAGCGGACGGTCAAGACCGTTACTTCCAAACATGTTCCTACCACCGTCCCGACGGCGATTTGGCCCAGCACAATACCCCTCGGCACGCCCCTCGCAAAGCTGTCCATCCCAACAGCCGGAGTCGTAAACGACGTGGTCGTGGAGGGTGCCGATGAGCTTCGACTCCAGGAGGGACCGGGACACTATCCAAATACCGCCCTCCCGGGGGAGGTTGGCAATGTGGCCATCGCCGGCCACAGGACAACTTGGTTGCGCCCCTTTTACGACCTGAACGCTGTCAAACCCGGCGACCTAATCACCCTTTCGGTCGGAGGCTCAAGCTGGATCTATTCCGTCGCCTGGATCCGAGTAGTCCAACCGAGCGACATCTCAGTGCTAGCTCCAACGCAGGGCTGGTCCCTGACCCTAACTACCTGCACACCACTTTATTCTGCCGCCCAAAGGCTGATTGTCAGAGCAACTTTGGATCGGTCAGCCACGCTAGCTGCAAACGTCACTACCTCGACTAGGCGAATTGAAATAACTCAGTTGGCCGCCCACAAGACCGTTATCAAGCACGTATCAAACTGGTTCGCCATACTGTGGATTGCTGCGGATATTTTGGCTCTGGTGGCTGCCATAATGGCCAAAAAACGTACATCATTATGGTTCCTGATACTCATTGCCTGCGTAATCTTTTCCTATCAAGCCTACGGACCCTTGGCCCAGCTTGTCCCACCTACCTGGTAGGGGGGTCTGGCTTACCCACACCGATGACCAAGGGCAAGGCTCGGTTTCGAACCTCAATCGTGTCTCTCCTGGAATCGCCGCTAAAGCGCCATCTATAAAGGGCGCGAATGTCCAGAATTCCAGTGGCTTACCACCTTGCCACACCCACCAGCGGCTCTTTAATACAAAACCGAAATAGCCCAGGCCGCGTATGTTCTCTTGTGCCTAGTGCGTCAAGAGGCCCTATCGGGGAAAACTTGCCACATTTCTGCGAGGCCATGTTTCTGGGCGAATATCAAGACTCGACTGATACGGCGCAGTAAGCGGACTTTCCCCCACTAAGCGTAACTTTTTTGTGAGATTTATTCGCATTTTCCAGCACTTCCAGCGTTTACTCGCCCGTATAACAGCACGTAGAGTATTTTTTTTATAAAGTAATTACTTACTGTGTCCGATACCTTCCTTAGTTGCCTTCAGTGAGTGTCAAGGCAGGGACAAAGGAGCCACTCGGATGCGTAATCCCACCACACAGAGAAGATCTTTATCGGCTAGGAGGGCTTCGCTCTACGCCATCCGCCGCTCCCCGCGCGTCGCACTTGCCCTCGCCCTTGGTTCGATCGTCTTCGCCTTCCCGTCACTTACAAATAGTGCAGTAGTCGGCTCCGCTGCCTCAAGTCACGTGTCGGTCGGACTACCAAAGTCGGCGAAGGCGGACTTCACTTACTCAACTTCCCTAAATGGGTCCGAGAATCTATTCCTTCAGGTTTCCTCCCTTGGACCCACATACTCCCCGGCAGAAGTATCCCAATGGCTCGCCGATGTGTGCAATACCCCGACGACAGGCTCCCGCAACCTCGTACTGCAAGACATAGTCGACTCAAATGGGAATCTCAACACCAGCTACCTAGATGTGATAGTTCCTTACCTGCCAGGCGGATCGGTATCATGCTTTAACAAGGTCTTCGTCGGGACCTTCGGGCCAGTTTGGACAGGTACCGGGTCGATCTATACCAATGGCGTCGAGGATACCACCTTCACAACCAGCTACGTGAATACTTCTATACAGCTGGCCAATGAGTTCGTACAAGCGTATCCACAGGTTCAAGTCAACTGGTACCTAACCTACGAGGCCGATCTAAACCAGCTCTACTACCCGACCGTTGAATCGGCTTACGCATCTATGCTCAGCTCAGAGATGTCAGGCCTATCCGCTATCGATCCGAACGCACAGTTTCTATGGTCACCTGGCTTTCTATACACCTACAGTGGATATTCCACGAACACCCTTGGAATGCAGGGCCTAGACAGTGAACTCGGTCAGCTCTTTTCGAGTTTGAAGCAGGTCGGTCCTGGGCTAGGCACCCTCGATCTCCAGGACGAAATTGGCACGACTAACTGTTGGGGAAGCGGGGCGATGACCCCCAGTGACGCCGTCGGCTGGGCACACTTTCTTCAGGGGGTATCGAACGCACCACAGATAGACATGAACACGACCCTTTTCGATACCAATTGCACAACGGGCGGGTTGGTTCCGATCACCTCAAGCACGGCCCTAAACACCGAGTCGTACTATCTAAGTCAGTCCGTTGCACTTGGTGCCGCGTACGAAATGCGCTATTGGATAACCGAGAGCGGGTATCAGTTGAATCAAGCGGCTACGAACCCACCGACCGTGCTTCCTGCTACGACGACTTCGTCCGGGACTACGACTACCACATCTGGCACGACTACCACATCTGGCACGACTACACAGCCAGTTCATGGGCACAAGAAGCACTAGACTGAAATTAAACCCACAAAGCAACATAGCACGCCTCTGACCTCGGTAAATGGCGTATTTTGGTACTTTCGATGCTGGCTACAGGGGTATCTTTGCTCCAATTAGTTCAAATGCCCTACGCTGGCGTTCAGTAGATCG
>JAKAPB010000366.1 GCA_021823045.1 Actinomycetes bacterium
TCCGAAACTCCCTCCATAAATATCGGCATGGGTGATGATGTGATCTCCAGCATTTGCGAGGGTCATAATGGCCGTACTGGTTGCAGCCATGCCCGATGAAAGCACAAGTGCACTCGGTGCGCCCTCCATCCGCGCTATTTTGGCTTCGGCAACGGCATAGCCTGGGTTGCCATATCGGGTGTAGATATACCCTGATGCTCGACCTTCCATGAGATCCAACATGCTCTCATTTGTAGGGAAAGCAAAAGTCGTAGTCTGGTAGATCGGTGGCACTACCGAACCAGTAGTTGGATCAGGGCGCTCTCCAACATGTATCAGGTTTGAATTGAATCCCCGCAACCTTTTAGACATCGAAAACACTCGCCCTTCTCTTCTTGGATCTTGGAATTCTACCCAACTTCGATTGAGCAAAGGGCCTGGGACTTTCCTTAGCGCACTAGCCGGGGTGTCGACTGATCCTTTAGGAGAATGAGGTGTCTGCTACCGCCAAGCCGCAATAATCCTGCTCACCCCTATGAGGGCGAGGCTACAGGGACCAACCGATATCCCGTTGCCTTTTTTAATTCGATGAAACGAGAATACTCCGGTAGTAACGATCCAGGGGACGGCGATAAAGATCAGTTGCCGGAGAGCGTGTCGGTGGTAGCGGTCAGGCCTGCCTCGACCCTTGGTCTTACAGACATGGATCTAGAGAACCGCCTTTTGACCATCTCTCCGCCCTGAAGGACGGAGATTCCTGAGTCCGCTTAGGCCGGACAAAGTCGTCGGTCCACGCTCGCTCCTCTTGCTTGCTTGCCGGCGTCGGCGTCTTCGGCAAGTGCCAGCATTGCCGCTGGTCTTAGGCCAGCTTCGTAGGAGTTTTCAGTCTCCGACCGTCCATCGGCTACCCATACTGGCTTGCTCGGCTTCAAGCTGGCGCAGACCCTCGACGAGGGTGTTACGAGCGGCATTGACATTTCGATCGTGTGACGTATTTCAAGTTCTACAGTTCCAACGACGGATCTTTATCTCAGCTAGGTCCCTCATCCCGGTGAGGTCTTTGCAAGCGGAACACATCTGTGCAGATGACAGCTGCCGCTGCCTTGTCTATTGTCTATCTGGCGACACGCCAGAGTCTTTGCTAGTCACCGCTTTAAAGACACAAAAACAGTGACCGGAACAAACTTCCGGGGTTCAGCCAGATGACCAGCTATAGAACCCCCAGTATGAGCTAATTACCTCTTGAACCAGCGCCCTCTGCCCTTGGTGACAAAACCGAACAGCCATATCACCGCCAGAATCCCCGCTACTAGCCACAAAAGGTGGATAGTGAAACCAGCGACACCGAAGATTAGAACTAAGACGAGTACGGCAAGAATTAGAAACATTTGAGTCCTGTCCCCAGCGGTTCCAGTTGAAACCGCTGGTTGGAAGGGATGAAGCACTTCCAAACGTCATTCTACACTAGAAATATAATATTAGCAATCGATATCTAGTGTTATTCGGCTATAGTCAAAAGACATGGCTTCTTGGAGTTTTCTAACAAATCACGCCCGAGTGCTGGTTCATATTGCTAGCGATCCCGCAGCGCGTCTTCGAGATATTGCTCTAACTTTGGGAATAACCGAGCGCAGTGCCTTTCGGATCGTAGACGACCTCGAGAAAGCCGGCTATCTCGAGAAAAAGCGTAACGGACGTAGGACACGGTACTCGATTCAAGCAGAGTTGCCGCTAATTGATCCAGTGACACGTTCTCCCTCTATCGGTGAGATATTAGCCCTCCTCGTTCCTGTAGAGGCATTGCGGCTACCAACCGACGCCAGTTGAAACAGGCGCGGGCAGCACTAAGGCACCCTCCGGCCGGAATGCCCACATACCTACTGAGCTATCGACTACGCCACCCGACGTCAAATCCAATACTCATTACCCTCGGTGTTCGAGTTATTTTAGTCAAGCAACAGGCGCCTAACTCGACTGAGAGAAAGCCGAGTTTGATTATCCAAGGAATAACGGAATCGCAGCGAAACCAACTCTTCGGCGACATAGGGAATAGTCGAGACGAAGAGAAAGAAACTGGAGCCATGCAAATTGAACCAAAAGCCAAACTTTGCACCGGCGGTAGGTGATAGGGTTTGAATATTATTCGGGACGAGTGGCCAACGAATCGGCAACATGCTCTTCGGTCTTGAACTGGTCTCGCGGTTGAGCGACCGACGAAAGCGGAGGTATGGGATTACCTTGGCAAAAGCACGAGACGCATTGATTACCATTGTCGGTGGAGGCGCAATTGGATGCGCAGTAGCCTACTTTCTCGCCAAAGCCGGTTACCGCGATATCCAGGTTCTTGAAGCATCTGAGCTTTGTGCACGAACATCTAGTCAGGCCGCTGGCCTCGTCGGCCAAGTTCGTCTCAGCTCTGAAAGAACCCGTCTTGCCATGCATTCGGTAGCATTCTTCTCAAGGCTAGAAGAGTTAACCGGAGTCACACCTGACTGGAATCAATGCGGCAGCTTGCGCATCTCACTAACGCCCGAACGAACCTCAGAGCACCTTGCTATGGCCGAAGTTGCTAAAACTTGCGGCCTGGCAGTTCGATTTCTGGAGTCTAACGAGTTGAAAGAGTTGCTTCCCACTATCGAGCTAGCGAAGGTCCATTCAGCTCTGTGGTGCCCAACTGATGGCTACCTCCAACCTAGCAGTCTCGTTAGCGCCTACGTCGCCGGAGCACGGTCTTTGGGAGTCACATTTGCAACCAACACCCTAGTCACTGAGATATCTACCGTCCAGAACAGGATCACTTCAATTAGCACCGACCTGGGGGACTTCTCCACTTCAATGGTGATCAATGCTGCCGGACCGTGGGCTGGAGCGGTAGCTAACATGGTAGGGCTGCAGCTGCCAATAGTCCCCGTGCGACACGAGTACTTTATAAGCGAACCAGTGCTAGGATGGCACCGCGATCTTCCCGTGCTACGCATTCCAGATTTGGGTATCTACGCCCGCGCCGAGGGGTCAGCGGTGCTCTGTGGGGGATGGGAAGCCAGCGCGAAGGGCCTCGATCCAAGATCCGTAAAAGCCACTTCCACGCTCTGCGTTGAGCCCGACTTTGATGTTCTCGCAGGCTTCCACGAGAGCATCGCAAGTGTCATCGAAGGCCTTAACGATCTTGGAGTGCGCAGCGTTTTCAAAGGCTACCCGGCCTTCTCGCCGGACGGAAAATTCATAGTTGGGCCGGTTGGAACGGTTGAGGGTTTCGTGATGGCTGCCGGGTGCAACGCTCACGGAGTCTCAGGCTCGGCCGGTCTTGCAGAACACGTTCTCGAAAGTATCGGGCCAAACCCTTCTCCTTACGTACTGTCCTTGAGCCCACGACGTTATCTCGAAAGCCCCTGGGATTCTTCACACGCTCGAAAGTTCTCG
>JAKAPB010000367.1 GCA_021823045.1 Actinomycetes bacterium
AATGCCATTTCTGCCCTGCCCGGGGTATTTGAAGTAGCGGTCGTTCCGGTGCCCGACGAAGTCATGGGAGAGAAAGTTGGTGCAATCATATTTCCAATCCCTGGAGTAGAGCTAGATCCTTACCAAGTCGCAGAGAGCCTTAAAGGTGTTATCGCCGACTATAAAATCCCCGAATATATCTCGGTCTCCAAAGAGCCCTTGCCGCGCAATCCTGGGGGCAAGATCCTCAAAGGAAAGTTCAAGGGGAAGACTGACTGGAGTAGGGTTCGACTGAAGTCGAAGTAACTCCTCGACAATATTTACTCTCACCGAGGTTTACTCTCACCGAGGTTTGCACAGGGGAACTCTCGATGCTAGGACCATCAGGACCGAGGTTCATTGGACACCAGAAAGACATCGAAAAACTGATCAATGATGGTTTCCAGGGGCCATTCGCTAATTTTCTCGATTGTGGAAAGTCTGCTGATGCTCTGGCCGCAAGAGGGTACTTCTCAGTTGTGGCCCAACGCAGGTGAGCGGTGGGATTTTATGTTGCGAGGATCCACCACCGGCCAAACCGATCGTCTGTTTTCATATGCCCTTATCTCCAGCAGCGGGCTGTCCATTTCCACAATAAAAGGCGCCACAATAAAAGGTCGCTTATGTGGCAGCGGGTTTTTACGGGTGGAAGCTGAAAAAACATCTCAAAACTGCACGGCTCGGGTGTAAGGGTGGTGTAGATTGTGGCTATAGCAAACGTGAGACACAGTCTCATATAGCGAGACACCGGGGGGGAAGTTGAGCGGCTATTTACAATATCTTCGCTACGGCTACCATACGCTGATAAGCGAGTCACTCTCGCACATCGTCATTGTCGTGGTAGCGATGCTGGTTGCGTTTATTGTCGCCTCACTGCTCGGACTTCTGGCCTACCGACGCTCCTGGTTGGCTGAACCCCTACTTAGCATCACCAGCACCGCACTAACCCTTCCATCTTTGGCACTTTTTGGGCTGATGATCCCGATCTTCGGGCTCGGTTTTGTCCCTACGCTGATCGTCCTGGTGATCTATGCGGTGATGCCGATACTTCGTAATCTGATCACCGGACTGAATTCAATTTCTCCGGCGATCCTAGAGGCGGCGACGGGAATCGGGATGACGAGAACGAGGAGGCTCTTTGTCGTCGAGGTTCCGCTCGCATGGCCAATAATTGTCACTGGGCTGCGGTTTTCCTCGATGATGGTGGTCGGGGTAGCCGCCGTTGGTGCGTACGTGGGCGGTCCCGGATTGGGGGCCACCCTCTTCAACGGCTTGGCGGAGGTTGGCTCGAGGTCGGCGGTACCCGAGGTACTCAGCGCAACGATCATGATCCTTCTCATTGCTATTGCGCTCGATGGCCTTTTTTGGCTGATTTCTCGACTAACGGTTTCACCGGGCATTCGCTAGAAGACAAGGTAAGGGGACATGCAGGTGGCATTGGATCTATCACCACAAGAGGCATCACAGGTGGACTCCGGGGTAAAACCCAGGCGATCCGCCATTGAGCTGCGCGACGTGTCTAAGCATTACAAGGACGCTGGCGCACCGATAGTGGACAGGTTGACTCTTTCTATAGCAGAGGGGGAGTTCGTCGCACTGACGGGTCCGTCAGGTTGCGGAAAAACTACCACGCTCAAGATGATAAATAGGCTCATTGAGCCGTCGAGTGGCCAGATTTTAATCAACGGCTTAGATGTCGGCGATCTACCGTCGCACCGTCTCCGCCAGGGGATCGGTTATGTGATACAGAATGTTGGTCTCTTTCCGCACATGACGATAGCTGAAAATGTCGCCGCAGTTCCTCGTCTCCTCGGATGGAAAAAGGATCGTACGACCAACCGGATAGACGAGCTGCTATCTATGGTGGGACTTGAACCGTCAACGTATAGGGACCGCTACCCTCGGGAGCTTTCCGGGGGACAGGCGCAAAGGGTAGGTGTTGCGAGGGCTCTGGCCGCAGACCCGCCAATTCTCCTCATGGATGAGCCTTTTGCGGCGGTTGACCCTATAACTAGGACATCTTTGCAGGACGAGTTTCTCCGTTTGCAACAGAGCATACGCAAGACGATCGTTTTTGTCACCCACGACATGGCCGAGGCCATGCGTCTCGCCGACCGAGTGGTGATCTTCGGGCCCCAGTCGAAGATCGCCCAGGTCGGCGCCCCTACCGAGGTCCTTTCAGCCCCAGCGGATGCATTCGTTTCATCGATGCTCGGTACCGGACGGCTCGTGCAGCTCTTGTCCTGTGTGAAGCTTCGCGACGTTTCATTGGATCCATGGCCGACTATTTCGGAAGAGATGGGGCAAGATGAGAAACTCGTAGCTCTGGCTGAGGCACGTGGGCGTGGAAAAGATAGGGTTTTGGTCCTCGACGAAGCAAAGAGGCCACGCTACTGGATCTATTTAGATGGCAACGGCGAGTCGATGAGGTTTGAGCTGGACTGTACGCTCGACTTAGAGGCGACTTCATTACGTGACGCTATAACCAAGATAGTGTACTGTCCCCACGACTGTGCGGTAGTGGTTGACGGAGATGAATCCTTCCAAGGGATCATAGACCTAAAGGGCATTAGGAGGTCGCTGGCCCCCCTCGCTGGATCCTCAGCTTCGATACTTGGCGTTGACAAATGAGCATCTTTCCCACCTCAGTCGAGAACTTTCATCCCCTCGACCATCAGGGCGAGGTTCCTGGATTAGGGTCGTCCGGGTCTCCGTCGAAGGGAAGGAAGGTACGCCAGTTCGGGCACGTAGCATTCCGTCCCTTGATGTTAATTTTGATCCTGGCCTTACTGGTGCTATATCTTCATAGCACTCCATTGGACAGCATCGATCGCCGCAGCCTCTACTGGTCGGTCATTAGATCTGAGCTTATCCAACAGCTGGGTCTCACCCTTATCTCGTCAGCGGTAGTTACCGTGCTTGCGGTCCTGCTTGGTATTCTGCTGACTCGTAAAAAGGCACCAGTGGCAAATAGCGTGGTCACCGCCCTGGCGACCCTGGGCCAAGCGGCACCCCCTGTCGGACTTATGATTCTCGCAGCGTTAGTACTTGGAGTTGGGGCAAGGACCGCAATTTATGCCCTGATTGTCTACTCGATTCTCCCCGTATTGCGCAATACGGTAACTGGATTGAACGGGCTAGACAAGTCCATCTTGGAGGCTGCGCGGGGAATCGGAATGCGCCCTATTCAGATCTTGGTCGGAGTTGAGCTTCCTTTAGCGGTCCCGGTGATCATGGCCGGGGTTAGAACTGCGATAATCCTAAACGTCGGAACAGCTGCTCTGGCGACCTTTATTAACGGTGGCGGTCTAGGAACGATGATCACCACCGGAATCGCAGTAGATAGAACGCCGATAATC
>JAKAPB010000368.1 GCA_021823045.1 Actinomycetes bacterium
CACAGAAGACTCCTGGGATAATGCGACGCTTTCGGTAATTTCAAGGATCAGGTTGGTCGCACATAGTTCGCTCTTCACGAGGAGTTCTTCGAGGTCTTTGACGAACTCGGGATCTCGTAGTTGGATTCCAGAGACGTTGACACCCATGGTAAGTGGGGGTCCATCGGGTGAGATATCTAACCACTCACCAAGTTGTCGACACGCTTCATGTAGCACCCACCTACCGACTGGAACGATCAAGCCGGTCTCTTCGAGGGTCTCGATAAACTCCACCGGACCAACTAATCCCCTGGTCGGATGTTCCCACCTGATAAGGGCTTCGACGCCAACCACCGTTCCCGATTGCAGGCCAACCACGGGTTGATAGAACAGCACGAATTCTCCGTTTTCCACCGCACGAGCGAGGTCTTCTCTAAGAACTGCCCTAGCCTCGAAGTCGCTACGAAGAGTCGAACTCCATTCGAGGACCTCAACCCCTTCGACCTTAGCTGCATGCATCGCCATATCTGCGTCATTTACTAGGGTCTCTGAGATCTCGGGTCCTTGGGCCGCGAAGGCTATGCCGATACTCGCCTTGATGTGGACGCTCTCTCGTCGCTCCTCGCCGTCGGATGACAGCACATTTACAACAAAGGGCTTACTCATAAAGTGCTGCATGCGGCGGGCAACTTCCAGTGCAGCCTCTTTATCTTGTAGGTCTAGCAGGAAAACAGCAAATTCGTCCCCGCCAAATCTAAAACAACTCTCCGCCTCGCAAGCTGCGCTCTGCACTCGGCTTGCGACTTGGCGAAGAATCTCGTCGCCAACCAGGTGACCAAAGGTATCGTTGATGAGTTTAAAGTCCTCGAGGTCCAAAAGTAATAGGGCTGCAAATACCGACTCTCCTCCGGTTGGACCGTCGATCTGTCCGTCCAGGGAGTCCTTCACGACTTGGGAAAATAGCGCCCGATTCCCAAGGCCGGTTAGAGAATCGTGGAATGCCTCAAATAGCCGACTCTGTGCCTGGGCATGGACGATGTCGAAACTATGGCCAAGGATCAGAGCGACAATGTCGATCGACACCATTTGAACTACGTGCGCCCAGCTCAAAATAGTGTTAGGAGCATGGTCGAGCATCAGGTCGACGATCACTAGCAGAGTTACCCAGCCGGCGGTCGCCATCGACCCACTGAGTCCAAAGCTGTAAGCCGCAATGGTTATCGGCATGAGATAGGCGCTAAGAAGGAATAAGAGGAGTACCGCTGAGGTGACTCCAGAGTGAGAATGCGACTCCAACAGCTGGTGGGCTAGAAAAACCAACGCTATAGATAACTGAATCACCCAAAAACGTTTACTCGCAAGCAATTTTGGGTGCCAAGCGACAAACCTAGAAAGCCCCTCCCTGGACGCCCTCTTCGTCATAGCCTGATCCTTCCAAAGGGAAATCCTATCCCTAATATCTACTGCAACAGTGCCGCCGCACCATGGCTGTTCAAGTGCAGGCTGCGCGTCCCTCGGGAAAACCAGACGGGCAAGTAGACAACCTAGCTACAATCCGCACTCTGTTATGAAACCAAAAACCTCAAAAACAGATGACTTAAGTCTCTTATTTAAAATGCTCCGATACGTACCCGCTTTATGCTGCTGAAACACCTTGCAAAAGCAACACCGAATCCTAATAAAACAAATTAACTATCGGAATCCGGGGGCTTTAACTTTAAATAGGGGACTGGAGAAAATAAAGCTCGGCATTGAAAGTTCACACGAAGTTGGGAGATTAGTGCCCTATGGGTCTCCT
The DNA here is from genome assembly GCA_021823045.1 of Actinomycetes bacterium. The sequence continues at coordinate 1,778 of JAKAPB010000368.1, forward strand.
GCAAAATGTCGTCATGAGCTAATCCTTGGACCACTTGGAGCGTTTCGAGTTTAAAGCCCTACCCGGGAAATACGGTTGGCGCCAATTGGAACCCACGTCCAGCAATATCAAATAGCTGGAACTCGAGAGGGTCCCCGTCTGGTCCGGACCCAAAGAGTTACATTCCTGGATCGCAAGGAAGGCTTATTGAGGCCGACCATACACTGAGGTCCCCCGGTTTGCTCAGCGAGTTTGTGAAATTCACCAGTTGAGCTATCACCCCCGCTCCAGTCACTTTTCGGTCTAAGTGCGAAGTGCTTTCCAAGACAACTCACAGAATTAAATTGCGATATATCTCATGAAATCAGGATCGGGCACCGGGGTCAACAATGCAGCCGCTAGCAACTACTTCGAAAGCCTTCTCAAGCACCTCCGCCACCATCCCAGGGGAGAGTCCTCCGCCGCGACTCATACTCCTCGCCGCCTCGAAGGTCGTTCGCATCGCCGCAATTCCGCATCTGCCCGAGACGACCGCTACTACATCCGAATCGGTGAGTCCGGGGTTGATCGTGCTCACCTTAACCCTCATTGCTGAGATTATCCTCGCCTCCCAATTCAGAAATATCTTTGCCACCCGAGTCGCCGGAATGGAATCACTCAGGGCCGGCAATTGAAGGAGCAGCGACCTTCCACCACCTCTTCCCTCAGCCAGAACTTTTTTGACCGACTCCAAAAGGCTTTCAATCGGCTGCTGAGTAGGAGGGCTTAACTCGAGCTGTGTTGCGATCCGATCCAAGAAATCAACCAAGTCAGGGAGTAATAGATCCTCTTTAGATTCGAAATAGCGGAAAAAGGTCCGTTCTGAAACATCCGCTAGGTCCGCAATCTGACCTACCGTAGTGTTCTGATAACCGTTTGTTTGAAAGAGCTCACCGGCCGCTTCGAGCAGCGCTCGCCGGGTATCGGCCTTTTTTACCTCTCGTCTATTGGTAACGACTTTCTCCCTCATCATCGAACATGCTACCCTGCGCCAAATAACTCCAATTCTTTTTGGCATAGATGCCAAGTGGCAGTCCTGCCACTTTTACTGTATACTGGGACCGTCCGGATACCTTATCCTTTACATGAGGAGCATAAATGAGTAAGAAGCCGAGTTCACTAGAGCGGGTAGGCCGCTTCTCCGCCCGGCACCCGGTGATCGTCATTTCAACCTGGATACTCGTCGCCATAATTACCTTCGTCACACAGAAGGCATACGGCGGAATCTACCAAGACAACTTCAACCTCAAAGGAACTCAGTCCTACCAAGGACTATCCCTGCTCTCAAAGAGTGACAAGGCCGCCTCCGGATACGGCGGACTAGTCGTCATCCACGCATACAAAGGCACCATCCCACAGCAGAGTGCCGCTGTTTTGCAGTCGTATTCAAACCTTGCGAGCCTGCCGGACGTACTTTCAGTCTCAAACCCACTGGCGGCTAACTCTCCAACTATGTCCGAGAATCAGACGACCGCTTATTTCAACATTAACTTCTCGGTGGTACCTAAGTCCCTCGGCACTGGGTATCTAAATTCTCTTTACACCGCGACCCAACCG
>JAKAPB010000369.1 GCA_021823045.1 Actinomycetes bacterium
GGACTGCCAATGTCCTAAAGCTAGGAAGAGCCTTTCGTTACGGAGTATTGGGACTCGTAGGGATTTTCTTCATTATTCCAATACTCGCTTCTGCGAGATTTAGCTTTTTGGGCAACAACAACACCATCACGATTTCTGCCTATACGGAACTTTTCGGTACTCCGCAGTTCTGGAGCACACTGTTTTTATCGGTCAAGATTGGGCTGGGCACGGTCCTGCTCACCCTGGCCCTGTTAATCCCTACAGTCGTCTGGATTCACCTGCGCGTCCCTAAACTCAAGCGAGTCTTTGAATCGATCTCTCTTCTTCCTCTGGTCATTCCTTCGGTCGTGGTCACGCTCGGGGTGATTACTTCATTCAAGAGCCTCCCGAATATAAGCATGTGGCCTCCGGTTATCCTCGCACTCGAGTACGTCATATTGGCGCTCCCATACAGCTATCGAACCTTCGACTCCGCTGTTCAAGCGATCGACCTCAAGACATTGGTTGATGCTGGACAATCTTTAGGTGCCGGATGGAGCAAACTGCTTAGGTATGTATTATTGCCTAATTTAAGATCTGGCCTATTGGGTGCGGCTATTTTGGCCTTCGCCTTCTGCCTTGGCGAATTCGCTGTCGCATCGCTTTTAAGCTTTACCACATTTCCAGTCTTCTTGGTCCAGGTGGGCCAGGTTGCGGCGAGTCAGGCAGTTGCACTTTCGCTAATAGCGCTCCTGTTCACCTGGATGCCTTTGGCGGTCATCATCATTGTCTTCGGCCAAAGGAGCGCTTCGTCGAAGAAAAAGACCGTATCATTGGCCCAAACTATTGAACAAGAGGAGACGACCGGAATTGCCTAACTTCCTCGCAATATCTTTCATCACTGGCCTCGATTGGAATGAAATTAGATGACTCAAGCTACCAACACCGACACCAGCTCAAGCTCCAGAAATGGTGTAAAGGTTGATTTGATTGGCCTAAGCCGCTACTACAAAGACGTCGCCGCTTTAAAGTCCATGAACCTCAGCGCCTCACCGGGTGAATTAGTGGTACTTCTTGGCCCTTCTGGATGCGGCAAAACCACAGCGCTTCGGGCACTCGCTGGCCTTGAGGCGTTAGACGGTGGAACGGTCATGATCGGAAGCAAAGACGTCACCAGGCTCCCAGCGTCGAAGCGAAATATAGGAATGGTATTTCAGAGTTACAGTCTCTTCCCAAATATGACCGCACAGGCCAACGTCGAATTTGGCCTGAAGGTCCGCAAGGTTTCATCATCAGAGAGGTCAAAGCGATCGGCCGAACTCTTGGATCTCATCGGCCTATCCTCTCAGGCGGATAGGTACCCCCACCAGCTCTCCGGAGGACAGCAGCAACGAGTAGCGCTCGCTCGGGCACTTGCCATCAAACCCGAGGTCCTGCTCTTAGACGAACCGCTTTCTGCCCTTGACGCAAAGGTCCGTGCCCAGCTGCGTGACGAGATCAGACGTATACAACTTGAGCTCGGGATAACCACCTTTTTCGTCACCCATGACCAGGAAGAGGCTTTGGCTCTCGCTGACCGAATAGCGGTAATGAGAGCGGGTGAAATCGAACAGATCGACACTCCGCTTAGTGTATATTCTCAGCCAACGACCGAGTTTGTCGCAGAGTTCGTAGGAAAGGTCAACCGCCTCGCCGGAGTAGTTGTGGGCCCGGGAAAGGTCGACGTCGAGTCGATAGGCCCAATAAGCTACGACTCAAAAAATACCCCCTTCCAAACCGGTACCAATGTGCAGGTCCTAATCCGACCTGAAGCCCTGGGGATAATGATCTCAGACGCCGGCCAATGGAGGCTGGTCTCTAAGAGTTTCCTGGGCGCTTCGGTCAAGTTAATCCTCGCCAACCCGACGGGCCAGCGGGTCATCGTCGAGTTGAGCACGGGCGAAGCGACCCTAATAGAACAGAACTCACAACTTTCACTGTTTGGGAAGAGTGACGCACTCCTAGTGCACAGGACCTGACGGTCGGGATGCATTGGCGACCGATCCGACAAAGCCAAAGAGCGGATATATCGCTGGCGCAGCCCAAAGCCATCCCTGATCGGCCTGGCAGGTGGTAGATCGATGAGGATCCACCCTATTAGGCAATGCCGAGGGCTGACCCACTGTTCCTTGTCGAGGGACCGGACAGGGCAGTGTCGTTGCCATCAGCGGCACAGGCGGCCGCTAACTTGTCGGTATGCAGGGAACAATCAAGCGCAATTGCAGACACAAAAGAGTAACTAAATGAACCTCAACAGACATATCACCATTGATGCGAATCGACTCTCCCTGGATCAAGCTTTGCTGATGCAGACGCCTGAGGTGAGTCAGTCAGAGGTACTCGCCCTTATCAACCGGTTCAACGACAGGGTCTCTTCCCTACTTCTGACCAGCTATGACCAGAGGGAGTTGCGGGTCACAAAGGACAAAATTAGGCGGGTCATTCGCTGTGAACGAAACTTGGTAGAAAGTCAAATATCAAGGGAAAAGCCTACCTCGGCGATGGTTGCTGGTACCTTGCTTGACGCCTGCTTTGCCATTCATGCCTCGGGCGGCAAATTAGAGGACCCGATCAAGGACGCTCTCTCCTTCCTCTCCGCTCTAGGAGAAGACCTCGACATAGACCCATATGTGGAAGAACTAGTAAGGGTCAAGGTTGAGGAAGGGTGCAACAAATTGGTTGACTTCTGGAACGCGGATGCAATAAAAGAGAAATTCTCTCTTCGCCTTCAAGATCGAATTGCCATCAGCTTCGATAACGCCCGACTACAGCTGATAGGTAGGCCTGACGTTGTCCTGAGCGCGCTCGACTCGAACAACGAGGATGCGGTCATCATCGACGTGAAAAGCGGCACGCCAAAGATGTTCGATGTAGAAGACGCCCACCTCTACGCACTAATGGAAACACTCAGGTCACACCGACCGCCTTCATTGATCGGAAACTACTACCTAGCTTTCGATCAATTGGAGCTAATCGCCCCAAGCTTGCAGCTACTAGAGGAGGAAGCAAATAGGACCCTTGGTGCCATAGCTAAAATGGTGAAGATAGTGAATACTAAAACTGCAAAGGCTGTCAGATCGGTAGAGCTATGCCAATTCTGTTCGATTAACTCGACGTGCACAGAGGTGACGGAAGATGACCGTCTGGGATGGGGGACTCCCGAACAGCCAATTTACATCGAAAACCCTCATGTAGCGCCAATCGGCGCGCAAGCGAGTTCCGGTGACTAATCGCCGTCAAGCTGAATTCCTCGCCAAGCTCCATGAGGCGATAACATTTCCAATAGGCAAGACCGCCGGCTCATCGAGATCCCAAAGACGAGAAGTAGTTGCGCACCTTGTAACTAGCC
>JAKAPB010000370.1 GCA_021823045.1 Actinomycetes bacterium
TCTGGAGCTGGTCGACGACTTCGGTCTTGGTATGATCGAACAGCCGTTGGGCTATGACGACATCTACCAACACAGTCTCCTGGCCAAAGAGATCGCTACTCCGATATGTCTCGACGAGAGCATTCGCAACCTCGGAGACCTAAAGGAGGCATACGCTCTCGGAGCTTGCTCAATTGTCAACCTCAAGATGCCGAGGGTTGGTGGAATCTCGGAATCGATCAAGATAGAGAATTTCTGCAAGGAGAACTCTATGGGACTGTGGTGCGGGGGACTGCTCGAAGCGGGGATCGGACGTGCCTTTAACGTCGCATTGACCACCCTTGCTGGCTTCAATATGCCCGGTGACACGGCACCTTCGCACAGGTATTTCGACAAGGACATTATCGACCCAGAGGTGATCTTCTCCTCTCCAGGGATGATCGCAGCCTCGGAACTTCCCGGGGTCGGATGCCACGTAGACGAAAGTACCCTCGATAGATTTGTAGTCTTTTCTGAAACTTTTTTGCCCGGATAGTTCAATTTTTATTCCCGTATCGTGGACAAGCCATGGAACTCAATGATTTTCGGGTGATGATCGTCCGGTGTCGCCAACTGACCCTCAGCCGTTGTGGCTGCGCGCAGATGATTTAGCATTTAATGAAATGCGAGCTGGAGACTCCTCTCTCGGATCTGGTGGAAGGTTTTGGTACTGGAATAGTTCAAAAGTTATGTAATAATTGAATTTGTGGTGCAACGAATGAATTAGCTGACAACGAGTTAATCATATTTATGCGGAGACTTTTAATGTCGATAGAAGGAAGTAATGGGTACATTGCTTGACGGCCTGGTCGCCGAGGTCATAAGGGTCAAGGGCTCTGATTTGCATCTGAAAGCCGATGCCATGCCGAGGGCGAGAATTAATGGTCGTCTTATCTACTTCCGAACCGGTCAACCGCTTGAAGGACCGAAGATGGTAGAGATCGCCCGAGAAGCTATGGGCGAAGACGCATGGGCGATCTTCATGGCGACGAAAGAGATGGACTTCGCTTATACAACTCAGTTCGGAGTGCGGCTAAGAGTCAACGCTTTCATGCAGAGGGGCCTCGTTTCGATGGTCATGAGGCTAGTAGCGGCCAAGCCCCCGACATTTGCCGATTTGGGACTGCCCGAGGTGATGGCGACGATAGCGGACAATCCTCGGGGCCTGGTCTTGATTACCGGTCCGACAGGATCTGGGAAGACATCGACCCTAGCCGCAATGGTTGACCACGTAAATCGGTCGAGACCGTGTCACATTGTCACTATCGAAGACCCGATTGAGGTGATCCATTCCGACAAGGCGGCGATCGTCAATCAACGTGAGATCGGATTCGACACGCAGTCCTTTGCCAACGCAATGCGTGCAGCCATGCGCCAGGACCCCGACGTGATACTGGTTGGAGAGATGAGGGACCTGGAGACAGTGACTGCAGCACTTCAAGCTGCCGAGACTGGCCATTTGGTCCTGTCCACCCTGCATACTATTGACGCCGTCGAAACGATAACCCGTATCGTGGACTTCTTTCCACCGCACCAGCAACACCAGATACGGAGTTCCTTAGCGGCGGTCATCAGGGGGGTGGTGAGCCAGCGGCTCATACCGACAGTTGATCACAAATCCAGGGTGCCGGCTTTGGAAGTGCTGGTTGCAAATGGCAGGGTGCAGCAGTGCATCATCGAGGAGGACAAAACTTCAGATCTCGCTTTGATCATCCGAGAGGGCGAATTCTATGGAATGATGACCTTCGATCAGAGCCTCGAGAAACTCTTCGAGGCGGGGTCGATTTCGATCCAAGATGCGCTCGAAAATGCAACCTCACCTCATGATCTGCGGCTAAGTTTGACCAGGAAGGGGATCCTTTCTCCTGAGTCGATTTTGTGACGGTGGTCACGGCGGCAAATTATCAATTCCACTTGGGCGGCTAGCTTCGAGTTAACCATGTTCCACCTGCGTTTTTGGGGAGTGAGGGGTTCAGTCCCTTCTCCAGGTCCCCTCACGTCTCGTTACGGCGGAAATTCGGCTTGTGTCGAAGTCCGATTTAGGTCGCCGTATGGATTTAGCGTCCCAATTCTCTTCGACCTTGGTTCTGGGGCAAGATCCTTCAGCCTTCGAAACCGTACAGAGAGGAGACTGCTGGTCCTTCTCTCGCACACCCATCTAGACCACATCCAGGGCTTCTCGTTCATGCCGATCCTCGATATGCCCGGAGCTGAGATCGATATTTTTGGACCGGAGGGTTCAAGCCTTAAGGCGACGATGACGCAGATCTCTTCCCCTCCGATTTTCCCCGTTCCTTTAGATCAACGGGTGGCTAATGTCAACTTCCATGAGGTTGGCAACGCTGAGATACCGACCGAGATCGCCGATCTTCACATCATGTCTCGCTTCATACCTCACTCCAACTTGACCGTAGGGTTTAGGGTGGAGGCTTTTGGAAGGTCGATTGCCTACATAACAGACCACCAGCAGAGCCTCGACGCGACCTTTATCGACCCAGGGGTACTCGAGTTAGCGCGCAACTGCGACCTTCTAGTCCATGATGGGCAGTACGACGACGAAGAGTTTAGACAGAGGCCTAACTGGGGCCATTCGACCTTGGACTACGCAATAGAGGTTGCGAAGACGTCCGGTGCCAAACGTCTGGTGATCTTCCATCACGACCCAGACAGGAGTGACGACCAACTCGACGAGTTGCTAGGGGAGCACTTTGTGAAGTCGATGTTGCTAGGTGTGCCGCTCATCGGGGCCTGGGAGGGTATGGAGCTGGAGGTCGAATAGCCGACGGGTGCCGCTTGGTTGGTCGTACTAGGATCATCACTCGAGCTTTAGATTGAACAAACGGGAGTTCTGGTGGCCGACCTAGAGAAGATAGAAGTGATCCAAGATGTAATGTTGGTGAGGCCCCAAGTTTTTCCCGATCCTCGGGGACGATTTATGGAGACCTACCGACGCTCATGGTTCCCACTCGGCAGGGAGATGGTCCAAGGTTCTAGGTCTGACAAGCAAGCCGGCTCTCTCGTAGGCCTACACTACCACCTGCATCAGGCTGACTACTGGTATGTACCGTCCGGTAGGGCTCGGGTCGTTCTCCATGATCTTAGAGTCGATTCACCGACTGACGGAAATACCTATTGTGTTGAGATTGGTGATGAAAACGAGGTTGGTCTTTTCATCCCGCCCGGTGTAGCGCACGGATTCTGCGCCATTTCCGATATGACCCTGACCTACCTAGTTGACGGTTACTACAATCCATCGGACGAATTAGGCGTTCTCTACCTTGACCCAGCGATCAAAGCTGATTGGGGAGTCGCCTACCCGGTCGTT
>JAKAPB010000371.1 GCA_021823045.1 Actinomycetes bacterium
GTCTTCTTTGATAAACCTTTAGCTCCCAGCGCAAGCGAGGCCGCCCGCCTCGCCCGTGACGTCGAAGGATATGGGGAGCGGATCCAGATTGGCTACCCGAGGCGCTTCGACGCTGGCTTCGTCAAGGCTCGCGAGGCGCTCCATTCTGGCAAGTTGGGTTGGTTGCATACCATCTACTCAACCACCCTGGATCCTGCCCCACCTCCCCGGGACTACGCAGCGGTCACGGGCGGGATTTTCAGGGATTGTAGTATCCACGATTTCGACGCAGTTAGATGGGTCACCGGCCGGGAAGTGGTGGAGGTTTATGCAACTGGCAGTAATCGTGGGGAAGATTGGATTCGGGACCTCGGCGACGTCGACACCGGAGCCACCATTCTTACTTTGGACGACGGGACGCTAGCGGTCGTCTCCAATACCCGATACAACGCCCGTGGGTACGACGTGAGGTTGGAACTGCACGGATCGGATGACAGTATCGCTGCGGGTCTCGACGATAAGCTCCCCTTAGCATCTGCGGAACCGGGGGCGACGTTCCCAGCCGGCAAGCCCCACCGGTTCTTCATGGATCGATTCGCCGACGCCTTCCGGTCTGAACTAGTGGCTTTTAGCGAAGTCGTCGCCGGACGGCAACCCTCTCGCTGTACCATCTCAGATGCGATCGAGACGGAATGGGTCGCCGAAGCCGCCACACTATCGTTGCACGAGCACCGACCCGTTAGCGTCGAGGAGGTTCGCCAATGACGTCACACCGTACTGCGGGGTCGTTTTGGAGCCCCTACCAAGGCCCAAGTGATGAGGGCTAATCGGAAACTCCCCGTTCCGAGATGGCGAGGTTGGACGGATCGACTCAAAGACCACCACCAGATGGAATTTTTAGACAGAATTTTTAGACGGAATTTGTGTCCGGGAGTACCGGGGCCATCGCAAAACACTGTTGCGAAGATGTGGGTGGGGAAGATGTGAGTAGGAAGTAGCCAAGTTGCTAGCAACTCCCGGCGTAGTGTCACCTAATTGGGGCGATTAGTCGAAGGGCATGGCTGGGTACTCCACGAAGGGTCGCAGCTTATGGCAATTGGTACCTTGGGTCGATTGATGCGGACAAGCTAGAAAACTGCAAGCTAGAAAACTAAGCGTGATCGGTGAGGGGCCAGCTTGGATGCCAGGACTTATCCACGAGGTGGCAGAGGTAACCGGTAGGGCATTCCTGCACGGTTCTAATCAGAAATTTGACCAAGAAAGAAGAAATTAGATGACGACTCAAATCTTAAATCACTGGATAGACGGCAAAGAATATCCCGGCAATGGAGAGCGCCGAGCGCCGATCTTCAATCCGGCCACCGGCGAGAAAAAGGCGGAACTGCCCCTCGCCGATGGTGTAGATATCGATGCGGCGGTCGCTTCGGCCAAGGTGGCGTTTGAGTCGTGGTCGCGTTCCTCATTGAGTGCCCGCACCAAGGTCCTCTTTGCATTCCGTGAGTTAGTAAACCTCCATGTCGACGAGCTGGCGGGGATGATCTCCGATGAACACGGAAAGGTCTTGTCCGACGCACGTGGAGAGGTTCAACGTGGTCTCGAAGTGGTGGAGTTCGCCTGTGGAATACCCCAACTCCTCAAAGGAGAATTTTCAAGCGAGGTTTCCGCTGGGGTCGACGTCTATTCGTTCCGTGAGCCCCTCGGCGTGGCGGTGGGAATCACGCCATTCAACTTCCCCGTTATGGTGCCGATGTGGATGTTTCCCATCGCCATCGCCTGTGGCAACACCTTTGTGCTCAAACCAAGCGAGCGAGATCCCTCGCCATCGATGTTGTTGGCCAAGCTTTGGTCACAAGCTGGGCTCCCAGATGGGGTATTCAACGTGCTCCACGGCGATGCCTTTGCGGTAAACAGTCTCTTGGACCACCCCGACGTCGCAGCCGTGTCCTTTGTCGGTTCGACGCCGATAGCCCGACACGTCCACGCAAGGGCGACCGCTTCTGGCAAGAAGGTACAGGCCCTCGGTGGCGCCAAGAATCACGCAGTGGTGCTGGACGACGCCGACCTGGACTTTGCCGTCGATCATCTCGTCGCAGCGGCCTTCGGATCGGCCGGTGAGCGCTGCATGGCGATTAGCGCAGCCATCGCCGTTGGCAAGAGTGGGGAAAACCTTGCTCGACTCGTGAGTGAGAAGGCGTCAGAGGTGAAGGTGGGACCTGGTCGGGATCCGGATAGTGAGATGGGACCGGTTATCACTAAGGCCGCCCAAGAGAGGATCGGCGGACTTATTGAATCGGGGTCTCGACAAGGAGCTGAGTTGGTTCTGGATGGTCGAGGGATCAAGATACCCGACCATGAAGGGGGCTTTTTTGTAGGACCCACGGTAATCGACGGGGTCGATACTTCTATGGATGTCTATCGAGAGGAGATCTTTGGGCCGGTGCTTTCGGTATTACGGAGTCCCAGCGTTGAAGGGGCGATTGCGATGATCAACGCTAACCCATATGGTAATGGGACGGCCCTCTTCACTTCCAGCGGAGATGCGGCCCGCAGGTTCCAGCGGGGGGTCAAGGTGGGGATGATCGGGATCAATGTTCCGATACCGGTTCCGATGGCCTACTACTCCTTCGGTGGTTGGAAAGACTCCCTCTTTGGGGACAAGCACATTCATGGCCCCGAGGGAGTCTCATTCTACACCAGAGCAAAAGTGGTTACATCAAGGTGGCCGGAGCACCGTGAGGAGACCGATGCCTCATTTAGCTTTCCTACCGCACGATGAGCTTCTCAAAAAAGTGACCTCTTGAACGGCGACTAGGTGGCGGTCAGCTTAGAGGAGTATTCTGGCCGCCTTTTTGAGCAACTCTCATACGGCGCTTGCAATTTCTGGCCCATTTGTCGACCCTGGCACTAACTATCGGTTACCTCGCAGGCGGGAAAGCAGCACGTTAGCTCGCCAACTCGGAGAATAGCTAATAGACGGAGGGACTGCCGCGGAAAATGGCCTAATGGTACGAGCCATTGTCGATCGATATTTGCTAGCGCTAAAGCTAATTTCCATCCGCCACAAACGGCCAAGGTGATACTACTCGAGTGGGTAGGAGGCTATTTTCGGCGGCGTGTGCCTCCAAAGGGTTCCACCCGGGCTAAGAGTGGTTTTGGTTGATCTCATGGCTGTCGGACCAAAGAACTATTCGGCCTGGCGGACGTGCCAGGCCCCTACCGTCACCCCCTACGCTTTGTAATACAGCACTGTTTAAACTTCTTTCCGCTTCCACATGGACAGGGGTCGTTTCTTTGTGCTTTTCTAAATGAGAGACGAAGATCACCTTCTCGTTCTGCAAGTCGGCTCATGAGCAGCGAA
>JAKAPB010000372.1 GCA_021823045.1 Actinomycetes bacterium
CGGAGGTGACAAATCCACTGACCGAGGAGACCCTAGCGCCCTTTTTCAGCGGAAGGCTCACCACGACCCTTACCGGGCGATGATCAAAGCTTCGATTGTCCAATATCACTACAGCCCAGCGGTTTTGGTATTTTGCAGCTAGCGCTCGAATGCCGTTTTGATAACCAGAAGTCAAATGGATCACGTATCCCGGCCTAAAAACCTTGGAGAAATTACCCATCACGAAGTATCTCTTTGTCGTATACAGCCTCAGATCCCTATTCTGAGCTCCCGAAAGGTCGTAGTAGATCAGCCCATCGTTTCTGCCGAGGGCGTTGATCTGCCCGAAGCAACCGGGGGTATTTCTTGGATCGCAGCCGAGATCTGGCGAGAGTGCGGTCCACCAGTCGAAGGCGGAGTCCTTCGCGTAGACGAACTGTTGATATATGTAGTTAGCGAGCCACATACCAGAGTCCATCGTCGGGTCGTATTGATAGGCGAAGCCCGCCCCGTTGTTACAACATATCTCTGTGGACCACGAAGGCTTGTGCAGCTTGGCCACTAGAGCGGCAAACTTTGAAAAGGTGGAGTCTGAAGGAAAATCGTAGCCGTGATGTGCAACGACGGCCAGATACTTGAGCACCTGGGGGTTGTCCGCCCACTTCAACAGGTCCTTGTTCATCTGCGTCGAAATTGTCGAGGACTCATCCGCTATCACCCTGCACCAAGGAGCCCTCTTTGCGAGATCTTTGCCTAGTGCGATCACCAGCTCGGCCCTTTGCGGTAGAGCAACCTTCATCCCTTCCTGCCGGCACGACTTCTGTGATCCTGCGGGCTCGTTCATCGGTGAGATATAGCCGAGTTTGATCCCCAGCCTCTGGTGAATCGCAACTACCACATTGGTAAGAAAGTTGGCGTATCCGGCTACTTGGTTCGCTGGCAGATAGCCACCGCAGCTCTTGTGGTTCGAGACGAACTGCGAAGGAGCCGAATTGGCGAATCCGACCAAAGATTTGACTCCATAGCTGTTAGCTTGCTTTAGGAAATAGAGTCCGGTCGGGTCATTTGCGAGGTTGATCGCTCCATTTGGGGCTAAAAGTGACGGCGGGGCCTTCCACCAAGTCGTCACCCCTACCCCGCCACCTCCGATGTTGTAGCGGAATTGACTCAGGTGTAGCCCAGAAGGCGAAAATAGTAGTTGCCCGACTTCATTTTTAACAAAAGGACCCATGTTATAGATAGGAGATGACCACCACGCACCTGATGCCCCAATGCCGGCGATAGTATTGCCACCCTTCGCCGACACATCTACCGTCCGGGTCAGTCGGGCAATCGATAAAGGAGACGTCGAAGTGGTGGTCGTAGGCCTGCTCGACGAGAGCGAGCTTCTAGTCCCGTAAAATTGTGCCATAGCCAGCGCTAAAGCAAAGATAACGAACGCTGCAATTGCTCTTTTGGGCCAGGTCCCGACTAGCTTGACTACCTTCACTCTCAGAGATCTTTCCGTAGGGCAAAATTCACTTAGCTTGGTCGATTCTAGATCTTCGATCCACTGGACTCACGATCAAAGGGCGAATCACCTCTTCAGCCTCCACTTCGTCAAACATCCAAAGCCGACCTCGCTCGACACTGCCTCAGCCGGGCGAAGAGCTGGCTCTATTAGAGCGCTGATCACCGCCGAAGAAGCAGTCCTAAACCTACTTCTGCCCTGTTACTCGTTCGATAAGTGTCTTGATCCAATTCTTGGTTAAAAAGGCCAACAAGTTCAACGCACCCATCAGATCGGCGATACTGCCTGGACCAAAACAGTCTGCGTCTTGGTGACAAGGGATCCAAGCAGTGATCCAGTAACAGCGCGGCCCCGAAAGCTATTTCGCTAGATCGGTGTTGCGCCTAAGTTCGATCTTGCACCCGGCGACTTTCGGGAGATGAATCTCGAAATCGGTAAGCTCGAGTCCCTGCAACTCGGACAGGATTCCTTCAATAATCCCGATGTGCAGCCCACACACCGTCTTGTCGGCGAGATTGACCGCAGATTCGAGTGGGCACCGATTGAGGACGATCGCAGCAAAGTCTCGATTATTCACCACAGTCGCCGAAAACTCCCACCCGATCATCGCCTCATGGATTATCCGTACCGGGTCGGAATACTTCGGTGCCAATTCGGTCGCCAGTCGTACACCTTCCTTTTTCCCGATCGACCTTGGGGAATTGTGTGTCGTCAGAGCTTCAATGAGAAGCAGTGACAGGCGCTCGTAGGCCTTCGTCGGACCCCTTCTCGCCTCCGCCGAGGCTACGTATAGTACTCGTGGCCTACCGCGTCCCTTGGGCGGCTCACGAAGTTCGTCGATCAGCCCCGATCGGCGAAGGATCTCAAGGTGCTGGCGAATTCCCGTGTGGTTGAGTCGGGTGAATTCGGTCAGTTCGGAAACCGAAACGGGCTCGGTCGATTTGAGCAGGTATTCAAAGATCCGATGCCGGGTCGGGTCCCCCAATGCCACCGCCCTACGCTGCAACTCATCGCCGGGCGCGTATACCGGGAGCAGCGCTAAATCTCCTTCTGGAACTTCAGAAGCAGTATCTTCCATTCGTCGCATCACCTACCGTGAAAAGCGTACCGTGCCAACCCTAGTGTGCCCACGAAATCCGGATCCCTAACCGTCGTCGAAGTTGCGACGGGATCAACACCGAACCCCTCTGGCTGGAGGTCCTTGGCCGTCTGGACCTTCTTGATCAGGTCGGATGGTGATTTTCACTATCCACTCTTCAGGGCCGCTTTTTAGATATTCCCAATCGAAAAGCTTCTCATACTCCGCCCGGAGTTGATAATAAAGCGGCTTAGGATCGTGGTCGTTTAGAAAGACAAACTCTTCGCTATCCGCCAAGGCTTCGAAACGGGAGATCGCCTCTGAATGACGGTCAATTGGAGCGAGGGGCCGTAAGTCGAGGGGCTGAGGATCCGCCTCGTAGCCTTCCGGCCCAAGGAGGTCCAGTTCATCTCCGTCGTCGAAGGGAAGATCGAGGCGAGATATGAAGTGCATCGCTGCCTCCATCGCCTTGACTTGGTCTGCAAAGCCGCCACTGCGGTAGAGTTCGGCCCATGCCCGGGAAAGAAGGGCGGCGGCTAATCGTGGCTCGCCAGACTTGGCTAAAGCCTTGGAGAGGTCAACGACAGCGCTGCTCAGCGAGGGGACCAGGGCATCGAGAGTCGGGCCGCCATTAGCCAAGTTTGGTAATCTCCATCGTGAAAGTCCTATCGTCAACCTTTGCGATTGTGCAGCTATAGCTTTTTGGCCAAAGAGCGTCGATCTGATAGAAGAGCGGTTTGGGATTATGGTCGTTTACTACCGTAATT
>JAKAPB010000373.1 GCA_021823045.1 Actinomycetes bacterium
TTGGTCGTCTATTTTCGAACCAATTCCGACATTTGACATGCTGAGAAGGCTCGGCCGCAGCGGCAGATACTGGGCTAAGAGGCATGAGCTTCCCTATCACATCGTGGGTTCCGACGGTGCCGGGGTCATAGTAAGGGTCGGATCTGCGGTCAGAAACTGGAAGATCGGCGACAAGGTCACGATCCACTGCAACTACGTCGACGATCAGGATCCAACGGGTCACGACGATTCGATGCTGTCATACGACCAGAAAATTTGGGGATTTGAGTCTAATTTTGGAGGACTTGCAGATTTCACCTTGGTAAAGGCCAACCAGCTGATGCCAAAGCCCTCCCACCTGAGCTGGGAAGAGTCGGCGGTCAACGCCCTTTGCAACTCAACCTCATACCGCATGCTCGTTTCGCGCAACGGCGCCTCGATGAAGCAGGGTCAGGTAGTTCTGATTTGGGGAGCAAGCGGCGGAATTGGTGCATATGCCGTGCAGTACGTACTTAACGGTGGAGGAATCCCGGTCGGGGTAGTCAGCTCGCCGGACAAGGTCGATCTGCTCCATCAGATGGGCTGTGAAGCGGTCATCGACCGCAAGGCCGCCAACTATCAGTTCTGGAAGGATCCAGCAACCCAGGATGAATCCGAATGGAGACGCTTCGGAAACGACATCCGGAAACTCGTTGGAGACGATCCCGATATCGTATTCGAACACCCAGGTCGCCAGACGATGGGCGCCTCTGTGTACGTGGCTAAAAGGGGAGGTCTAATAATGACCTGCGCCGCCACTACCGGTTACATGATTGAGTACGATAACCGTCACCTCTGGATGAAGCTTAAGAGCATCAAATCGAGCCATTTCGCCAACTACCGAGAGGCCTGGGACGCAAACAAGCTGATTTCGCGAGGCAAGATACAGCCGAACTTGTCCGCGGTATTCCCGCTAGACGAGGTTGGCGAAGCCGCTTACCTGGTACATAGGAATCTCCATGAGGGCAAAGTTGGCATCTTGTGCCAGGCGGATAAAGAGGGTCAGGGGATCGATGATCCAGAGTTCAGGGACGCCGTCGGAGAGGACAAGATAACCCTCTTCAGAAGGCATTCCGAGCAGGTAGCTGCAGAACGGTCTGGAATCTAAACCAAGCTAACGGGAGTCGACATGCAGCCCATAGAGATTGACCACGTGGCAATAGCGGTAGAGGACATCGAAAAGGCGGTGTCCTACTACCAAGACAGTCTCGGAGCCAAAGTAGTGCATCGGGAACGCATCGAGTCAGACGGTGTGGAGGAGGCACTTTTAATAGTGGCCGAATCCTACATTCAGCTGCTCACCCCGACTAGCGAAAGCTCGCCCGTTGCGAAATTTCTCGCAAAAAGGGGCGAGGGACTTCACCACATTGGCTGGAGGGTTCCGGACTGCGCCGCGGCACTCGAGGAGGTCAAAGAAAAGGGAATTGAGGTAATCGACCAGAAACCTCGCCCCGGATCTAGGGGAACTACCGTAGCATTCATACACCCAAAGAGTTCTTTTGGATGCATGATCGAGCTCGTCGAGGAAGGGCCCGCAGCGCACTAGCCAGGCACCTTTAAAGCACCGCTCGCAACGACCCGGTCCGCCTTGAAATACCCTCTGGTTTGCCGGCGGGTAGGTGCGTGGTGCCTGGTTTTCTGGCTCCTTATCTGCCTCCTTATCTCTCTATTTTTTGCCCATACGACGACTCGCCGGGCTTTCTTAGTTGAATTTTCAACTTACTTTCCAAAAATAGCCCTTCAAAATACCTTCGCCGTATATTCTTGAATTGTGGAAGATCATAAATGGCTGAGCAAAGAGGAATCCGATCTCTGGATTCACTTTCTAGCGGTTTCACAGCTCGTGGACCGACTAGTGGATCAGCATCTTCGAAAGGAATTTGACCTTTCTCATTCCGACTACGAAATCTTGGCCAGACTCTCTGAGGCCCCGGATCGCATCTTGAGAATGGGTGAGTTGGCGAACACCATTTTCGCCCCTAAAAGTCGGCTTTCCCACCAGATAGATCGGCTAGCCCTGTTGGGTTGGGTTAGCCGAAAAGAGTGCCCCTCTGATGGGAGAGGCGTCATGGCGCAACTCACCGATGAAGGCTACGAGCTACTCAGGGTGATCGCTCCGAGCCACGTAGCATCGGTTCGGTCGTATTTTGTCGACCTAATCCCAAAGGATCGACTCGATTGCTTCTCTGAGACACTCGCCACCGTACTCAAGGCGATCCCCGGAGGTTGCGCCGTACTACCTCCACGCTTTATCGAGGACCAGATGAGTGTGCAGAGCACACCCCTTTGATCTTATAAAGCCGGAGTTGAAGACATAAATTTCAAGAGTTCGACTGACTCACAGCGACACTTGATTATCGATCAAGGAGGCATCTATGACTATGCCGGCAATCTTTCTCGGCCACGGCAGCCCGATGAACGCTATCGAAGCCAATGAGTTCTCCCCAGCATGGAGAAAGCTTGGAGAATCTTTGCCCCCGGTAAAGGCGATCTTGTGTATTTCAGCCCACTGGTATACCCGGGGCTCCGGGGTGACGGCGATGACTAAGCCAAGGACGATCCACGACTTCGGAGGATTTCCCCAGGAGCTCTACGAAGTTCAGTATCCTGCGCTGGGGGACATTGACCTCGCCAAGCGCACAAAGCACCTTTTGGCTTCAAAGGCTGAAGTCGCACTCGACCAGGGTTGGGGTCTCGACCATGGAACTTGGTCGCTTTTGGTCCACCTTTTCCCAAATGCAGATATTCCCGTCGTGCAGCTAAGCATTGACGCGACCTTGGACCATAAAGACCATTTAGAGCTCGGTAGGATGATCGCCGAACTCCGCCAAGAAGGATATTTAGTCCTCGGGAGCGGAAACGTAGTACATAACCTGCGAGCCAGTTTCCAAAGTCAGGACGCAACCGACGGGTTTGATTGGGCCAAGCGGTTCGACCTTGAGGTCAAGAAGCGAATAGAAAACCGGGACTTTTCCAACTTGGCCGAATACGAAGAGATTGGTGATGAAGCTAGCTTGGCGGTACCTACCCCCGAGCACTACCTTCCCCTGCTCTACATCCTGGGAACTGCCGAGCCCCAAGACGAACTCTCCTATGTCGTGGAGGGTTACCAATGGGGTGGGATTTCGATGCTCGGAGTCCAAGTCGGATAGCGGCTCGCACAAGAAAGTCTCCAAAAACCCTTAGCTTTTCCCTCCTACTTTGCACTCAGAGAATCTGGTTTCACTCATTAGCGCGATTTGATTCCTCTCGCCATACCGCATCATCGGCGAACTCAAAGGACGCCAATCGATAAGCCGATCGAT
>JAKAPB010000374.1 GCA_021823045.1 Actinomycetes bacterium
AAAAGCTACCAGCGAAGAGTTCGAGAACTTGGCGCTCGAAGGGATGGAGAGCAGGCTTCAAAGCGAGCTGACCTGGCTCAGCGACCTCGTTTCCAATGAGGAATCCGCAGATCTCCAGGCTAGGTCGAACTTGCTGGATAGGCCTTTTGACAAGGGACTTTTAACTGGAGGATGAGCTCTGGCGGAGCAAAGTCGTTCGAAATCTAACCAACGCAAGGTTTTAGGGCAAGCAATTTTAGAGCAAGCAATTTAACGGAATAAGGAGATAATTAGATGTCAAAGGTAAAGGTGGCTATCGCAGGAGTCGGCAACTGCTCGAGCTCCTTGGTGCAAGGTGTCGAGTACTACCGGAATGCCGATCCGTCGGAATCAGTACCTGGATTAATGCACGTTGTCCTCGGCGACTATCACGTTGGCGACATCGATTTCGTCTGTGCTTTTGACGTGGATGCCGCCAAGGTCGGACAGGATTTAGGCAAGGCAATCTACCTTTCGAAGAATAATACGATCAAGTTCCAGGAGGTGGGTGACCTTGGGGTGGAGGTCCTTCGTGGACCCACCCTCGACGGTCTGGGAAAGTATTATCGACAGGTAGTAGATGAGTCTCCTGCCGAACCAGTCGACGTGGTAAAGGCTTTAAAGGAGTCCGGTGCTGAGGTCCTGGTCTCCTACCTGCCGGTCGGCTCAGAGCAGGCGCAAAAGTTCTACGCCCAAGCGGCTATCGACGCCAATGTCGCCTTCGTAAATGCGATTCCGGTGTTTATTGCATCCGATCCGGTCTGGGGGAAGAAGTTTGCAGACGCTAACGTTCCAATAGTCGGAGATGATATCAAAAGTCAGGTCGGGGCTACCATCGTGCATCGAATGCTCGCAAGGTTGTTCGAAGATAGGGGCTTAGTCCTCGATAGGACGTACCAACTGAACGTTGGCGGAAATATGGACTTTAAAAATATGCTCGAGCGGGAGCGATTGGAATCAAAGAAGATCTCCAAGACGCAGTCAGTTACCTCGCAGATTGACCACCATATCGAAGAGTCCAACGTGCACATCGGCCCCTCGGATCACGTTCCATGGTTGGAAGATCGTAAGTGGGCCTACATCCGACTTGAAGGTCGCAATTTTGGCGACGTGCCACTAAACGTGGAGCTAAAGCTGGAGGTCTGGGACTCGCCGAACTCCGCAGGTGTAATAATCGACGCCCTTAGGTGTGCGAAGATTGCACTGGATCGCGGAATCGGCGGGCCGCTCGAGGGTCCCTCGGCATACTTTATGAAGTCTCCCGCCATCCAACACCGCGACAGCGAAGCTAAGCGGTTGGTTGAGGAGTTTGCAGGCTTGCCCCAGAGCGAAGGTTGATCTGTTTGCAACCACGGCCGATCGGTGGCTAAATTGCATCGGTTTGGCTAGTAGCCCAACTGAGTTTTAAAAATTATCTTGCTTTATAGGACTCCAATGCTCGCAGAAGTCGAGCAGCGGAGTCCTATTTATTCTGACTGGACTGATCCTCATCGTCGAGCCAGCTAACGATACCCTCCACCAAGAGTATGCGGGATACCTTAGACCTAGACGACATCCTCTTTTAGCAGGGAGCCAAAAGGACCATGCTGGTGGTATGCGACCTCGCGCATTTCAATGAGCTTTGGCATAATTGCAGATTCAATGGTCCGTGAGTCGGTGAGAACCCAACCATGGGCCCCCTGTACCACTTCAGAATCGCATCCCAGTATTTCGACTGTCTTCTTGTAAGACCTGAACCTTATGACCCGGTCGTTATCCGAATGGATGACATAAGACGGTATCTTTGCTTCCCTTACACTTTTTAGAGCCAAGGAGATATCCGCCCTTTGTGCTGCGTTAGCTAGCGACATCAAATGCTGAGAGTCGCTCCCAAGGGCCCGGAAGACGTCTCCGGTTACTGAGGAGACCGTCCCTAAAATGTCACGGGTCATCATCAAGTCTGACGGGAATGACAGGGCCCAATCGAGTGTCGACCGAGTCTTTTCCCGATCATCTGAAGGACCGATTGAGTTGATCAGGATCATGCCGAAAAAACCCTCTGGGCAGTCCGCAATCATTTCGGAAGCTATTCCACCACCCATTGAGTGACCGATGGCGAAGAGGGGTTCTTCGACTTCGACTGCCTCTGCAAATCTGGCAGTAATCACGCCGATCGTCTTGAGGCTGACACCGAGGTCGGCCCTGTCGACCACTTTTGCCAGATCTGGAATGTGCGGTGAGACGACCCTGAACCCGGCCTGCCTAAGCCTGCTAATCAGCTTTGGGTAAGCGCGGTAGGTGAGCCCTATCCCGCACAACAGTAGTACCGTACCATTGGCTGGAGGGGAGTCACCGTAGTGTACCTCTGAGCCACCAATCCTTACAGTACGTGGGTCCAGCTCTCCCGCCGCTCTAGTCACTTGCTAACTTCAATTCTCGTCTGGACCCTCTCCATCGCCACCCCGCTAAGCCAATTTAGAGGATGCTAACCTCATTTACGAACTTAAAGTCAAACTCCACCAAACAGTATCCATGTCGACGCAGTGCCCTGGACCATTAAGATGTTCTGCTAATAGCATCAACGGCAATTTATGCGATACTTTTCCATAGTCTCAGCATCGGCTCAGATTGCCCTGATGTTAATGTTCTGAGGCAGATTTTTTTCAAATACCTTGAAAAATTTTAGGAAGGTTGGGTAACTTGAGTTCGACGCAATCCAAGTCCTCTCAAAGGCGTCCATCGGGTGCCAACCGAAAGGCGCCCGCAAGGGGGTCACGTTTGAACGGAGCAGTGATCGTTGTCGGGGTGGTAGTGGTCTTGGTCTTGATAGTCGGGGCCTTTTTCATTCTGGGTAAGAGTTCCAGTGGCTCCTCTACGTCGGCGAACTCCTCGGCACAAACTACACCCGCTCCAGCGAGCCTGGTTCAAGCCGTAGCGGACGTTCCTCAATCTGTAATCAATCAGATCGGTTACAACTCAAAGCTCATAAAGCCAGCAACGGCGGTGAATGGCGTGTCTCCATTGGTATCCAACGGTAAGCCGGAGCTACTCTATATCGGCGCTGAGTACTGCCCATTCTGTGCGGCGATGCGTTGGCCCTTGGTGGAGGCGTTGTCGAAGTTTGGTACCTTCACTCACCTGAATCTCACCCACTCCTCAAGCTCCGATGTCTATCCGAATACCAACACATTCTCCTTTTATAAGTCTAAGTACCAAAGCCAATACATCGATTTCCAGTCGGTCGAGACGACGACCAATAAGATGGTCAATGGGAATTACCCCACTTTGCAAACTCCGAACAAGTCCCAGCAGATCGG
>JAKAPB010000375.1 GCA_021823045.1 Actinomycetes bacterium
TTGAATTCGATTAAAATACCCCAAGAGGTCTTTGACGTGAACGTCGGAGGGACACAGGTACTACTCGAGCAGGCCAGGATAAGCGGCTGCACCTCTTTTGTCTTTGCCTCAACAAACGCAGTTGTAGGCCAAAGCGACTCCAAGATCTCCGAAAATTCTCCCAGTCGGCCACTAACCCCTTACGGTGCATCCAAGGCGGCCGCTGAGTCATTACTGAGCGCTTATGGCTCCTGCTACGGGATGGCATCGACGTCTTTGAGGTTGACCAACGTATACGGTCCGGAAATGTGGCAGAAGGATTCGATTGTGCCGAGGCTCTTTAAATTTGCCACCGGTACCGGAAAGTTCGCCATCTATGGAGATGGAGAACAGTATCGTGACTACGTCTTTGTAGATGACGTAGCGGGCGCCTTCATAAAGGCAATCAAGGCCGACGTCTCCGGAGTTCATCCCATAGGTTCTGGCGAGTCGATCAGCGTAAATAAGTTGGTGCAGCTCGTATCTAACGTGTCCAAGAAGGACCTACAACCAGTCCACATCGACGCCCAATCGGGAGAAATGCGAGGCGTCGACGTCGACCTTTCGGGCACGGAAAGATGGGGCTTTACTCCCGACGTTATGATCGCCGAAGGACTAGCAACTACTTGGCAAGACTTCATTTCGGCCCACTAACGAAACTTATCGCCCTGAGGTTTCGATTTCGGCACAATTGTTAGCACAGTAAGGATATCTTTTCCCTCATGGCAGTTGTGATAGCTATAGACGCCGGCACCTCATCGGTAAAGGTATCGGCACTCGACGAGTCAGCCAAGACTGTGCTAAGTGCATCACTGGAGACCACAGTGACTACCGATGGCATGGGAAAGGCCGAACAGGACCCGACAGAGGTGTGGAATTCGGTTCTTTGGTGCCTCAGGTCGGTCTGTGACGGCCTTGGCGATCGTACGGTAGCCAGTGTCGGAATCACTAATCAGCGGGAGAGTTTTCTCTTAGTCGACTCAAAGACGATGGAACCACTGACCCCGCTAATACTTTGGCTCGATCGTAGGAGTGAAAAGTATTGTGACGGGCTCAAGGATCAAGGTTATGGACCCCGAGTAAGCGAGCTAACCGGCCTTGCCATAGATCCATATTTCAGCGCTACAAAGGCGAAGATGGCCCTGTCGGACCTCAGGGAGGCTGGGCTCGATAGCAAAGTCACGTTGTTGACCGTGGACAGCTTCATAGCCCACAAATTGACCAAACAGCCCCCCCTTACCGATGCGTCAAACGCTTCGAGAACCCTACTGTTCGACACAGACAAGATGCGCTTTTCCGACGAGCTAGTCGACATTTTCGGACTGTCAGAAGTCGCCTTGCCCGAAGTAAAAAGCAGCTTTGAGAGCTTCCAGGTAATCGCTCAAGAGATCCACCCGAAGCTAAGGGGTGTCGAGATAACAGGCATCCTCGGCGACCAACAGGCTTCGCTACTGGGTCAGGGGTGCATCCGTTTTGGAATGGCAAAAAATACCTACGGAACAGGGTCCTTCATCCTGGTGAACGCAGGTGAAATTCGACCGCAACCTTCGCATGGGTTATTGGTCTCAGTTGCCTGGCTCATGCCCGACGGAAAAGCGACCTACGCCATAGAAGGCTCCATATTCGCCTGCGGTTCGATCCTAAGATGGATGAGGGACGACCTAAAAATATTCAACGATTACCAAGAAGCATCCCTGCTGGCCCAGAGCGTAAACGACTCAGGAGGTGTCGTCCTGGTACCGGCTTTTGAAGGACTTGGCTCTCCACACCTCACTCCGTCGGTTAGGGCTTCCATCACCGGAATCTCTCATGGTACATCCAAAGCCCACATCATTAGGGGGGCGATAGAGGCGATGGCGTTTCAGACACAGGATGTGATTAGCGCAATAAATGGACTACTTGAAAATCCAATCGACAACCTTAGGGTCGACGGTGGAGCGGCAATCATGGACACGCTATGCCAGTTCCAAGCGGATCAGCTTGGTATCGAGGTTTCCCGGAGCGCATCACTGGAATCGACAACACTTGGAGCCGCATTCGCCAGCGGTCTAGGTTCGGGCTTTTGGTCCAACATGGAGGAACTTGCTTCACTGTATGAGTCCGATAGATCCTTCATACCGACAAAATCCAAAGGCGGACCGAGGTCCCGGCATGATAGGTGGTCCATAGCACTCGAACACGCAAAAAGGTTTAGCCAGCACTCTTAGCCAAAAGTTCTCTGTATCGAACGTCGGCTATCCTTCCAATCAACCTGAGCTGCTCTCGCTCTATCACTCGATAAGGGCGCTTTTCCCGGCCCACCACTACTACCAATTCCGAACCCGCCAATGGTGCCCAAGCTACGTCGCCCGGCCCTTGAATCTCGCCACTATCACCGAGGGTAGCCGTCCCCTCAACAAATGCGCTAAGCCAGCTACTCGTCGGAACTTCCCCAGAAGCGACCAGCATTTCTTGCGTCTTAGGTCTAATCAGGCAGGACCAGTCGGATTCAAAATCGAAAATGACCGTCCCAATCAATTCAGAAACGAAATCTTTTGAATTGGTCATTTCCATCAAAGTAGCAATTGATGATAGCGCGGAAATTCGAACGTCTCTCATCCCATCGGACGCCGGACGGATATCCTCGACGTCTGCGCCATCCACTTCGGAAATCTCACGGGCCATCAAAGAAACGAGCTCTGGATTTGCCAAATCGACTAATAATTCATCGATTGCCCTGCCTCCACCGCGCTCTAGTATCTCTATTCCGACTAAGTCGCCCTTGACTGCGCCGATTCTACTCGCGACGGCACCTAACGCACCTGGACGATCGTCGAGCCATATTCGCAGTACAAACAGTGCCATCGCTTCATTCTAAATAGCGTCACCACAAAAACGCCTGATCAACACCCAAGGCAACAAAGTTGAAAAGCAAACGACACAATGTTACGGCTCAATTAAGTCATTCTGAACGATCCGCCCCATTTAGGTTCTGAGCTAAACAACACCCTCCCACTATTTGGCGCAGTTCAACGGAGAACCAAACCATGCGCACCAGTTGGCGAACTTCCCGCGGAAGGCTGCAAAATCGAAGGTGGTAAATAGTCTGAAGGGTGTCTCTTCGCGGCGGCTCCGTCGGGAATTTCCCGAACTGCGACAACACTACTGGCGTGCAAACAAGCTCCGGTCTGGCTCCCGCTTTGCTGGGTCTTTCGATGGGGCGCCGATTCGCTATTACGTCAATACATCGAGCAACAGAATCGACCAGATGCATTATTAGCGATTCACCACAGCTCCGAAGGACGGT
>JAKAPB010000376.1 GCA_021823045.1 Actinomycetes bacterium
GTCCATAGAGACCAGATTTATGTTGACATAGATGATTAAGTCGGAAGTCGCAGCGTACTTGTTAAGTTCGACTTCCTCCCCACGATCCGTCTTCCCGATGAATAAAAGATTCTCCTTGTCCTCTGCGTCGTGTTGTGTCAGGATCTCCGCGGATTTGGCGGCCTCGTACACCCTTTTGCCCAGGGCATGCTCAAGTTCTGAGTCGGTCATCCTTCGATGGAGGGCTAAGGCGGCAATCAGCCGGATATCCTCGACCCCAGCTTGGGCGAGGCGCTCCAAGACTTCTTCGATTATCAACTGCCTAACGTCCGGGGCCTGCATTTGAGGCAGGGGAAGAGATACGTCGTCGAAACATACAGCTACTCGCATATTCGGCTTCAAAAGGGCACTCAGCGGTTCGGAATCTCCGGTCGGGTTATCGAGGGCTTCCCTGATAGCGCTTCTAGGATCCTTAATGCCAGCGAGCGGCTCCGGCGGATAGATTACTCGGGAACCGACCGGGAGCTTTTCTAGCCGAAATCCTTCGCCATGCCAGAAAAGCGTCGGCGGAGTCGACCGATCGACCTCCAGCACAAAGCCGGGTCTTGGGCTCATTATCTCTTCTCCTCTTCTCTGGCTCGTTTTTTACGGGGGTCAAAAGCTACTTTTATTGCTCCGCGTGCCCCCGCCTGAGCGGCTAGGTTGATCGCCTCTTCGTAGTTGTCGAGGCTGAAAGTGTGGGTGACGAGGTTTCCAAGGCTCAGCTTCTCGCAGAGCGCTATTGCTAGTTCGAAGGTCCTGAACTTACCTGAGCCGTCTACGGCGACCGAGGCACTTTGCAGTAGATCTCCAATAGTCTCGCTCGCCTTTTCGCTCCCATAAGCGTAGCTTCCAACCAGTTCAATTTCTCGATGCCATAGTGGAGCCAGGTCGACCTTCGAAGTACCGGGCATGCCGGCAAGGACCACTTTCCCACCAGGCGCCGTAGCGGAGATCGATTGGGTTATCGACTCGGATCTACCCACGCAGTCAAAGGTGACATCAAATCCGTGGCTCTGCCAGGATCCCCCCCGCATCGACGCCGATGATCTCCTAGACGCCTTATTGAAAACTGAAGGTTCTATTACCTGATCGGCCCCCAGGGACTTGGCCGCAGCCTTTTGTGTCGTGTACTTTGCCACAGCGACGATCTCGATATCTGGGGAGAGGGATCGAAGCGCCGCAGTAGTGAGAAGTCCGATCGTCCCGGAGCCAAGTACCGCCACCCTGTTTACCGTGCCTAGGTCTATCCGTAACACACTATGGAGTGCGCATGCAAAGGGCTCGACCATTACAGCGTCCTTGTCACTCATTGACTCTGGAATGCTGTGTATTTGGCTCCTATGGGCCAGGAATTCCTGAGACCAGCCGCCCCCGGTTGAGGAGCAGTAACCCGTTTGGATTCCCTTTTTGATCTCGCCGAGAAGGATCGATTCGCAACGATTGGTCTCTCCAACTTGGCACATCCGACAGGGCGGGAGCCCTCTGGTCGCACAGTGGAGGGCGGGCTCCAAAACAACCCTTGATAAAGAGTCATTGTCGAGTGTCACATCGGCGACCACCTCGTGTCCTGGAACGAAGGGGAAGCTAGTCAATGGCTCAAAATACCTCGAGCTTGAGCCGAGTACGGTCGCTATGTCTGAGCCACATATACCACTTAGACGGGGTTTGGCCGATATCCAGTCATTATTTGGTGGGCGTTTTGGCTCTGAGTCCCTCAGGGTCAACGGGCCATATTTGACGCTAGATGTGCTAGGCGTCATCGACAGGACCTTGGCTAAGGCAAACTTCCTTAGCTTCGCTTCAACGGTTAAGGCCTTCATCTTTTCACCCCAATCGGAAGGTGTAGTGGGTAGCCGCCCCGTGCCTTTTCCCAATTTTCACTATGCCAACCCCGCCTCTTTGCGATTTGGAGTAGCCTCGCTTCTCCATTGACACATACCGCTTGTCCGGCGGCTTCGAGCATCGGTAGGTCCGAAGTTGAATCCGCATATGCGATGGTATCCGAGGGATCTATACCGAACTCTTCGGCGCATTCGAGCAGGATTGCCGCTCTGTTTTCACCAATTGGAGGTGCCTTTAGTACTTCACCAGTCAGCCGACCATCTTCGTCAACCACCATCTCACAGGAGACGATCTTATCGAAAAGGGGCGAGAACGGGGCGACTATAAAGTCCAGTGCACCGGTAATCAAAACGGTCTTGTGACCGGCCCGACGATGTTCCCGAACCCGCTGGATACCCTTTGGGAAGGCCTTTTTAAGTAGATACTCATCGAATAGATCCCATGAGTACTGCTCGAGCTGGGCCCGGTCCGCCCCTTTGTAGCGACGATAGAAGTAGCGCAAGAAGTCCGTGCGATCCCGCCGGTCAAGGGCAAGTAGCTTAGGCGCCTCGGCCAGTAGTCCAAGGGCCAAGGCTGTCGCATCTCCCCTGTCGAGGTGGGATGTTGCAAGATAACTGAATGAGTCGACCACGTTCGCTGCGATCAAGGTGTTCTCAAGGTCGAATGCGACTAGCGATTGAGACGGAGCGAGTAGAGAGGCAAGGGTCCGTTCCCGTTTGGTCGGTCCGGTCTTTTTGGTGTAGGTCGTTTTTATACGAGAATGCTCCACTACCGATGGTAGGTGGACGTTGTAGACGAAAGATTCCCATTCGATCTGTTTTGGATCGAAGTCGAAGTGCTCAAGGTCGCCCTCGTCTAAGAGTCCCCTAAGTTGCATCAGGTTGTCGACCTGGTAGATTGCCTCGGTCTCGACGTACGCTCCGTAGAGTTCGACATATCCGAGGGCTCTTTCTGCGATCTCCCTCTTTTCGGTCAGACCGCCGGCGGCTTCGAGTTGCTTTGAACGGATGGGAAGTCTCGTTGAGACCGATTCTGCAATCGACAGCAACTTGGTTGCCCTCTTTAACTGTCCTTGTACTCGGCCTCGGCCAGGGAATTTCCAACTTGGCAAGGCGATGGGTTGGCCCTTCGAATCGAGAACTGGATTTTCACCGAAGAAGGAAGTTACTAGGTCGACGAGCTGTCCGTATTTCAATGGATTTACCGAACCCGATGCGACATGATAAAACTTCATGGTGTCCGAAGGTTCGATTGCACAGGCGGCCAGCATGGCTGAGACTACTAAGTCCACGGGTACAACGTCCACGGTTCCTTCCGGTACCCCGGGGAATTCGCCCAAGAGGCCCCGAGCGAAGGAGACGATGATTGGTTCGGCCATGCGAAATCCCCTGATCCACCCTGGATACGGGAGCTGAAGGGCGGATTCGATAATCGATGG
>JAKAPB010000377.1 GCA_021823045.1 Actinomycetes bacterium
CCCACTTACGCAAGGTCTGCTTGGACACTCCAAGCGCCGCTGCTGTCTCTCCTATGCCGAGTAATGTACCCATCTACAGTATATTATCGCACGTATCTGCAACTATCATGCAGCAGTTACTAACCCTCGAACGACGTGTACTCACCCTACTTGATGCTGAGGACCTAACACTCCTTGCTTCACATACAGTGAATACCAATTCCGCAATCAAGGAACCACTGCGGTTGTGATCGAGACCAACGGAACCCGAAAGAATCGAAGCATCTACGGCCCTTTGAAGCTGAAAACAGGGATAAAACATGCATCTTCTACAGATCGTCGGACGATGCATGAAACTGCAGCCATGTTGACAAAGATCCGAAAGATCTATCCCAAGGAGTAAATTCTGCTTTTATGGAATGGAGCCTACTGTCACCGAGGCGGCGTGGCTCAAGAGGAACTGGCTGGCCACCATGTAGAAACAGTTCACTTCCCTCCCTATTCTCCCGAACTCAATCCTCAGAAACACGTTTGGAAACAGGGACTATCTGCAGTAGCCCATAACCGGTTCATTGCCAAGATTGGACCAATGACCAAGGAACTTGTCGACTATCTCAACAGGAGCACTTTTACCTACTCTTTGTCGGATTTCAGGAATAAGTCAAAGTGTTAGCCGTACAGTGCCTTCGCCACATCTCCTATACCGGTCGGTTGCTCATTAGCGAATACATTTGGATTTAGCTAGCACTAGCGCCACTGTTACAAGCCCTATTTGCTATCGGGGATTGAGGCCGGTATGCTCACTAGCTGGCAAAGTGCCAATAACGAATGGGGGAAGCGTTGGGACGATCGTCACGCTGGCTGGCTCTGGGATCGGTCACAGCGGTCCTTGGCGTCACAATCTCGGCCTGTGGTTCGACGAGCGGTGCCTCGGGATCAAACCCGGCGACGAGCGGAACAAGCAGTGGGCAAAGTAAAGCCGGATCCTCGGGCGGCGTAGGCCTGAGCCTCGCAAGACTTGGCAGTCTGAAGAACTACACTTTCACTACCTCGGCGGGCAACGGGGGATACACCTTTACCGTCACGGGCAAAGTATACGGCCCGACAAGTTGGGAGACCCATTCGACTGCTCCTGCGGTCACTACCTACGATGTTGACGGGCGGGGCTACGCCCTGGCTATCGGGCAAGTCATCTCGGTGTCATTCAAGACCCCAGAAGGTCTCACCCACCTCGACGGTGAGACAACTTACGCCGAGGCGCTCATCGGTTACACTCACGTGGCAGGGATCCAGATCAAGACCTCCGGTCAGTGCAGCGTCGCAGGAGAAGCAGGAACCACTTATCACGTACAATCCCCGAGCGCTGCTGCGTCTCTTCTCGTTGAGACGGCTACTGCATGTGTAGCAAACGGTACGGGGGCGCTGTTATCGTACTCTTCGGGCGTACCAAGTGGATCCGCCGCCCAAGCGGCCCACATCACCGGAGCCGGAACATCCTTTAGGGTTAACTCGATCGGAGGAGTTAACCCAATAGCACCCCCTAAGATACCGCCGACGACCACTCAGCCGACCCTTCCGGCCAACATAGGCACCTCTCCGGGGTTACCAGCTGGCTTCCCGTCCCAGGTACCTTCCCCACCCGGAAAGGTTCTATCCAGCGTCGCTCTGAGTTCGACCAAGTGGTACCTGCAGCTCACCGAGACCAGTTCAGCAGCCTTGGCAAGCTATGCGAAGGCTCTGCAGAACCAAGGATTCAGCGTAACGAACTCCACAAACTCAGTGGCCGCAGACATCGAGACCCTCGCTAAGCCTCCGTTCCAGGTGCTCCTGGAGCAGATGTCCCTACCGGGCCAGGGGGTCATCTTGGCAATCACGGTATCGAGCGCCAGTTAGTGCAGCGATGATCTTGGTTCGGTGACGCTAAGGCTGAATGCCGACCCGATTAGGTCGTAAACCAGTCACAACCCCCCCGCCATCTCAGACGAGGGGGTGTGACTGCTAGTCTGCTAGACCCTCAAGACTGTCAAAGTCGTCCTTCGAAAGCTCGATCGAAGATGCGCCGAGATTTTCCTCGAGGTGGGCTATTGACTTGGTCCCCGGAATCGGCAACACGACGGGCGATCTCTTCAAAAGCCACGCCAACGCCACTTGCGCTGGGGTAGCGCCCAACTCCGCAGCGAGTTTTGCGAGCTTTCCATTGTCTTTAGCGAGTGCACCGGTTTGGATCGGGAACCAGGGGATAAATGCGATGCCGTTCGCCTCGCAGTAGTCTAAAACGGCTTCTGAACTTCTATTTGCGAGGTTATAGAGGTTCTGCACAGAATCGATCTTGGCATATTTTGAGGCCTCTTTAATCTCTGAAACATTGACCTCTGATAGACCGATCTTGTCAATTTTCCCCTCGCGCTGAAGATCAGCAAAGACTCCTATCTGCTCGGCCAACTCAACCTTGGCATCGATTCTGTGCAGCTGATATAGGTCGATCCGCTCGATACCTAGCCGCCTGAGGCTCATCTCCGCCTGCTGACGTATGTATTCTGGCCTTCCAACTGGGAGCCAGACGTTCGGGCCGGTTCTGACCAAGCCAGCCTTAGTCGCTACCTTGACGTTATGGCTACGCGACGCAAGTGCCTCACCAATAAGTCCTTCACTGACGTTGGGGCCATAGGAGTCAGCGGTATCAATGAAGTCGACTCCCAATTCCATCGCTCGCAGTAGGACTGCTAGCGCACCGGAGCGATCCTTTGGCTCACCCCAAACCCCAGGTCCAGTTATCTGCATCGCTCCATAGCCGAGGCGATGAACCTTCAGAGAGCCGCCAATCAGGAACTCTCCCCCCAACGCTTGACTGCTATTTAGATCAACTTCCACCACAAACTCCGATTCAAGTATCCGATTTATTCAAAAACGACAGATTGCAAAGACCAAGAGAAGAAACCGAAGGGCTACCACAGGCTTTGAAACCCAATCGTCCGCTTCTGTCTTTGAGTAAAACACCCACGATGCCACTTCTAATCCGCAAAACGGCTTTTAGCCAACCAGATAAGTGACTTGTCAGGATGAGACCAGCAACTGGTGCGGTCAGATCCTGCTTCGGTAAGCCATGCTTACCGAAGCTATCGATGCCATATCAGTTGCTTGCGGCACCAATTCAAAAGTGAAATTCATTGGCACGCTGGCCCGTTCTACCAAGGAGCTGACATCCTCTCCGCCCTGAAAGACGGAGCTTCCTGGGCAGCTCACGCTGCTTCGGCTGGTTGACGCTTCACTGGGTCGCTGTGTTCCACCCTGTCGGGTTTGGCTTGCGATGTCCCTCCA
>JAKAPB010000378.1 GCA_021823045.1 Actinomycetes bacterium
CTCGTCCTCCGGTATCGACGAGCTTCTGCTTACCCGTGTAAAACGGATGGCATTCGCTGCAGAGCTCTACGTGGAGTTCCGACTTAGTAGATTTGGTCACAAAAGTGTTGCCACACGAGCAGTGGACGTTCGCGACCACGTAATTTGGGTGAATTTCAGACTTCATAGCTCCATCATCCTAGCGACCTCGGACGGCTTGACATTCAATGATCCCGCCAAGTTCCATTTGTCAACGTATTCTAGTAGTTGTTGGGCACCTGAGACTTGGCGATCTCCTGCAGGAACTCTGCATTTGATTTCGTCGAGCGCACCTTGTCTATCAACAGTTCCAGACTCGGTGCCGAGTTCCCGTCGTTGCTCAATGCGTTTAGCACCCTTCGCAGCTTCCACACCAGTGAAAGTTGGTCCTTGTCAAATAGAAGCTCCTCATGCCTAGTCGATGAGGCATTGACATCTATGGCCGGGTACAGCCTTCTCTCCGCCAGACGACGGTCAAGTCGAAGCTCCATGTTTCCGGTTCCCTTGAACTCTTCAAAGATGACCTCATCCATACGCGAACCGGTTTCAACCAGCGCGGTGGCAAGAATCGTAAGAGAGCCGCCCTCCTCCACATTTCGCGCTGCTCCAAAGAACTTCTTAGGCGGATACAACGCGCCTGAGTCCACACCACCAGACATGATCCTGCCTGACGCAGGCTGAGCCAGGTTGTAGGCACGGGCAAGCCGGGTTATGCCATCCAGGATGATCACGACATCTTGACCAAGCTCAACCAACCGCTTGGCACGCTCGAGCGCAAGCTCTGACACCGCGGTATGCTCCTCAGCCGGTCTGTCGAAAGTTGAAGCGACAACCTCACCTTTGACCGACCGCCGCATATCGGTCACTTCCTCTGGACGCTCATCCACAAGCAACACCATAAGGAATACTTCAGGGTTGTTGGTCTCGATACAGTGGGCGATGTGCTTCATGATCGTCGTCTTACCCGCTTTGGGAGGTGAAACGATGAGACCTCTCTGTCCCTTGCCGATCGGGGAAACCAGGTCCACGATTCGAGCCGTGACATTGGCGGGATCTTTGGGGGTTTCCAGGACAAGTTTGATATCGGGGAACAAAGGGGTCAGCTCCTCGAACTTCGGGCGCGACTTCGCCGCCTCCGGATCCGCACCGTTGACCTGATCAACTCGGATCAGAGCCGGATACTTCTCATTCGCATTGGCGGCGCGGGCACCACCACGTACCTGGTCTCCCTTGCGCAGGCCGTACTTGCGAACAACAGAGATGGCCACATAGACATCCTTAAGACTTGGCAGGTATGTGCTCGATCTCAAGAACCCGAAACCCTCTTCCCGCAGATCGAGGATCCCCTCGACATCGGTCAACTCAACCGGTGCCGGTGGCTCGGTTGAAACCTCGCGCTCACGGTCTCCGCGATCCCGACCTCTTCGCCTTCGGCTCCGCCGTGATGCACCTTCGCCCATTTCGGGGATGCGGCGGGCCTCTGGAGACTCTTCACTCGGGGTCTTCTCCAACTCTTCTGCCGTCTTGACGGCAAACTCCTGATCAATCAGCTCATCAGTCGAGGTTGTGGCCTGTCCATTTGATCCATTGCGCATAGTTGAACTGAGCGGACGGCGTCTCGACATCGTTGAACTAGTCACAACAATCGGAGGTGGGACCGAAGTCTCAACCGAAGTCGGCGCCTCCACAGCCTCGGCGACCGCCCTGACATCCAACTCTGTCCCGTTCGTCACAGCCGAACCCTCAGTTTTAATGGGTGCAGCCTTTGGACTTCGCACGCTTCGCGTTTTCGCAACTGCGGGGGGTGAGGACGCCTCAGTCGGAATCACCACTCCCGCTCCGACCAGAATCAGATCGATCATGTCTGACTTCTTCGTCCTTGAAGTCGTCTTTATCTGCAATGCTCCAGCAATTTCAGAGAGTTCGCCTCTGTCTTTTTTCTCAAGAACCGATCGCTCTAGCTGAGACTCAGTGCCCATCTGCACCTCTTCCACGTAATAATAAATCGGTAAAATTATCCAATATTGCTCCTCTGCAGCCCACAACAGCTGAACCACTCCAAAAAATCATCTGATTGCGTGGTTTTTCTTCAGGTATTTTGCCTTTATGAGCCTTTTCCCAGGGATGGGAGTTGATTGACCTAGGTAGCGAATAACTCTACTACTCGCACGTTACCTAGTTTCTACCACAACCGGACTCCCTACTCAAATCCAACACCGAACCAAATCGCAGTAATTCAGATCGTGCTGATCATAGAAGATTTCGTAAGAGAGTTTACCCGTTGGAACATCCAGCAATCGAAATGATCCGATACACCGCAGGTGCCTTATTTCCAGACTAGCAGGTATCGGTATGCGACGGTGCCGCTAGACCCCAAGCTCTCTGCATATCGCATCGTACGTCGCGTCGACGGCCTCAGGTACCGATATCTGTGAAATTGCGGCATCCGGGTCCTTCAACCCGTGCCCGGTCAACACGCACACCACCACGGAGCCGCGCTTAACCTCGGTTTTTAGCAAACCTGCCACGGATGCCGCCGATGCTGGCTCACAAAACACGGACTCCTTGGCAGCCAGGAATCGGTAGGCCTCAAGGATCTCGCCGTCGGTCACCGAAGAGATCGCCCCTCCAGACTCGTCCCTCGCTTGCATGGCATTTTCCCATGAAGCAGGATTGCCAATCCGGATTGCTGTCGCGACCGTTTCTGGATGTTCAACCACATGGCCCAGAACTATCGGAGCTGCACCCGCAGCCTGAAAACCCATCATCTTTGGAGCTGACGCCGTGATCCCGCGCTTGAGGTACTCCTTGTAACCCTTCCAGTAGGCGGTGATGTTGCCAGCGTTGCCTACGGGAATGAAATGGTAATCCGGAACAACTCCTAGGGTGTCGACAATCTCAAAAGCGCCGGTCTTCTGACCCTCTATGCGGTACGGATTAATCGAGTTGACGACTGTGATCTTTGACGAATGTTCGCCAAGCTCACGTACGATCTGAAGTGCCTGATCGAAATTGCCCTTCACCTGCATAACCTTGGCGCCATAGATCAGGGCCTGACCAATCTTGCCAAGAGCAATGTAGCCCTCCGGGATCAACACCGCGCAAGTCATCCCCGCCTTGGCGGCGTACGCCGCTGCTGAAGCCGAGGTATTCCCCGTCGAAGCACACACCACGGTCTGGCTGCCCTCCTCGGCGGCTTTAGAAATCGCCAGGGTCATCACTCTGTCCTTGAAGGATCCGGTTGGATTCCCACCTTCATACGTGAGATACACGTCAGC
>JAKAPB010000379.1 GCA_021823045.1 Actinomycetes bacterium
TATATCCTTGCACTTCCGTTCTTTGGCATGGTCTCCGAGATCTTCCCGGTCTTTTCCAGGAAGCCGATCTTTGGCTATAAGGGTCTCGTCTTCGCTACCTTGGCGATAGCGGGACTGTCAACGGGGGTATGGGCGCACCATATGTTTACTACCGGTACCGTGCTGCTTCCGTTCTTTAGCGCTCTGAGCCTGCTCATTGCGGTGCCGACTGGAATCAAGATCTTCACTTGGATAGGTACGATGTGGGGTGGACAGCTCGACTTCAAGGCCCCGCTCACCTGGGCCGTCGGATTCATCGTTGCATTTACTATGGGTGGCATTACCGGGGTCTTTCTCGCTTCGCCCCCGATCGACTTCGCTACCCACGACACCTACTTCGTCGTAGCCCACTTCCATCAGGTGCTTTTAGGCACCACGATATTTGCCGGTTTCGCCGCATTCTTCTTTTGGTATCCAAAGCTGACCGGACGAATGTACCGAGAGAAACTGGCGAAGCTCCAGTTTTGGTTGGTCTTTATCGGGTTTAACGTGACCTTTCTTCCTCAATACCTGCTCGGTCTCAGGGGAATGCCACGAAGGATAGCGGTATACGCTACGACGGATCATTTTACCTTTCTCAATAGGCTCTCGACCGCAGGCGCCTACCTCACCGCTATCGGTTTTGTCGTCTTCTTGATCAACATGTGGGTCTCCTGGCGATCGCCGATTCAGGCACCTGATAATCCCTGGGATGGGCACTCATTGGAGTGGGCGACCTCGTCACCCCCTCCGTCACATAACTTCCATAAAGTTCCACCGATCCGTTCCACCAGGCCTACTTGGGACATGAATCACCCAGAACACGCCGATGGCAGGGTCATGACAGCAGCGGAGCTTTCCCGGGAGGTGCTCGACTAGATGAAGTTCGAACACAAGCTCTACTTAGGACTCGGTGTTTTTTTCTCACTGATCGTCGCAATTTATTGGTTCTGGTCGGGGGAGAGCGGTGGGTCTACGCTGCTCTTAGCGAGCGCTTTGCTCGGACTCGTGCCGGGAGCCTATCTCGGATGGTGGGCGATTCGGATGAAGCCGAGGCCGGAGGACTTGGAGGACCCGACGAGTGAAGAGTCCACCGGCGTAGTCGGTGCATTCCCTACCTATACCATCTGGCCATTCGTCATGGGGATGGGTGCCTTTATGATTGGCCTAGCTATGGTCTTTGGATCCTGGACCTTAGTGATCGGCTTCGCCCTAGCGATCTCTGCGGCGATTAGCGTAACTTTGGAATCCAAGCGGGGCGGAGCGGTCTGAGGCCGGGTCCGATCCTAGAGATAGTCGCAGCTCCTAAGGAATTAGTGTGGGTGAATTTCACGTCGTCGATAAAGATTTACTTCCCTATTCGATAGCTACCCAGGAGAGGAAGCCGACCGTCTCGCCGACGGACTTTTTGGCGCTCGATATCAGAACGGGTAAGGTCACCTCGGTCAGGGATAACCCAAAAGCCCACTCGCCCGCCTATGTAATCGAGGCCGACTTCGGCCCGGTCGTAGGGGTACTGGTCACTTCGGCGAAGGTCAAGAACTATTCCGAAGATCAGCTTGTTGGTAGGAATATAGTTGCGGCGATCAACCTTGGTACCAAGAGAATCGCCGGGGTCAAGAGCGAGTTCTTAATTCTCGGGGCATTGATGGCAGATGGAGAGGTCAGGCTCCTCGCCCCGGATGGCGATGATATCCTTCCCGGACAGCCGATCGGCTAGCGGGTTTCGTTTACCAGCGTTCTAAAGGTTTGCTCCTTGATCGCCATAGGTTGGTTTGTCAAATTTACTCGGCCGGTGCTAGTCGGGATCATGCCGCCGCTATTGAGTTCTTGTGGTAGCTGATGGTCATTTTCTCAAGTAATGACTAACTGTTGAAGAAGAAGTTCAGTGGAGATCTCAGAGCTGAGTTGACCGGAGTCTAATTTCAGCGGAAATTTATACCTATTCCGTCTCAATAGTCGTGGCCACTATGGATGTCGCTTTGCTCCACATCGTCGCCTGGGGAGGGATATTTGCGGATTTAGCAGCGGGACTTATCGAACTTAGAAGTCCAAGGTGAGGACTAGGTTGCAAGCTTGCTATCCGAGTCCACTTTAGCTCGCGACTCGAGGAGTGTGGATCATCGCGATAATCGGCAATTCGTGTGGCTTGGGATCATGTGAAAGTACTATGAGGTGATTGATGCTAGGTTGCCAGTTGAAGAATCACAGCTTGACTAGGCTGTTGGTGACTCGAAGAGTAAATCTTGATAATCGAGTGTTAGCGATCTAGTCGAGGAACCTATTTAGTTGACAATGCGCCTGAGCGAACTTTCGGCACTTATAGCTGATTCGAGGATCGTAGGTCCCGACGTGGAGGTCGAGGACATAACCCTTGACTCGAAGAGTGTCGAGCCGGGATTCATGTTCTGTGCCACCAGAGGCGCACGTTTTGACGGAAATAGCTTCATCGAAGAGGCGATATCACGCGGTGCCTGTGCGGTGATGGTTTCTGATGAAGCCGCCGGATCCTACTCCCAGCTGATAGTTCCTTCAGTCAGACACGGAGTTGGCAGGCTGGCTAACGCGATATGTGGCTCACCGTCAAAAAAGCTCAACCTCGTCGGCATTACCGGGACCAACGGAAAGACTACGACAAGTTACTTACTGGACGGTGCGCTACGATCTGGGGGACACCAGACTGGACTGATCGGAACGATAGAGGCAAGGGTTGGCGAAGCCCACAAGCCTTCGATCTATACCACGCCTGAAGCGCCCGAGCTCCATAGATTTCTAGCTGAAATGGTCAAGCTCGGCGTGGACAGCGCTGTGATGGAGGTCTCTTCGCATGGGATTGAGCAACACCGAATAGATGGTGCTGATTTTAAGATAGCGATCTTTACTAACCTCGCCCCCGAGCACCTCGATTACCACGGAACTATCGAGCAGTACTACTACGCTAAGTCTCTCTTGTTTGACCCTAAGAGGTGTGAACTTGCTCTGATCTGCATCGACGATGAGTGGGGGATGCGGCTAGCCCATTATTCGACCGTTCCCACCCTGACCTTTGGCTTTTCCCCGAGTGCTGACCTCGTCATATCGAGCTGCTCAAGCAGTGTTGAAGGGACGAAGCTTAGCGTAAAGGGGTTGGGGCTCGACCGGGAGTTATTCGTCAGGGTAGTCGGGTCATGCAACGCCGAGAACGCTGCGGGAGCCTACTTGGCGGCTACACGCCTGGGTGTAGATCCTGAAGTGGCCGCAAGGGGAATTGCGGCGACACCGGGCGTCGAGGGAGAT
>JAKAPB010000380.1 GCA_021823045.1 Actinomycetes bacterium
TTGTATAAGTTTCATGGAACGGAGCCGTTCCTGTCGGTCCAGGTGATTGTCGGCCAACTACGACGGAGTTTGCCGCTCAAAATATGTTCTCTGGATCTGAAATCGCAACTTTGGCGAGTCAAATTAGCATTTATACAATACTTTAGATTGTGGTGCCTTTGAGGAGTGTGTCTTTTTCTAACGGTCTACTAACCAAGACTGGAACATAATAACCTTTGGACTTTAAATTCTTTACTCAAGTTTTCGTAACGCTCCTTGTCATTATGGATCCGCTTGGAAATGTTCCGATCTTTCTATCATTGACAAAAGACGTCAAACCTAAAGCACAGAGGCTCCTCGCACTCCAAGCGGTACTGGTCGCCGGCGCAGTAATTGGATCTTTTGCCCTCTTCGGACAGGAGATCCTTTCCTACCTCGGCATCTCCATTCCTGCACTGCAAGGATCTGGTGGCCTACTTCTGCTGCTAGTCTCGCTCAAGTTTCTGACCGGCGATAGCGAGAAGCACTCCCAAGTGGGAGATGTGTCGGTAGCACTTGTGCCCCTTGGTACCCCACTGATTGCCGGGCCCGGTGCGATCGCCGCGACGATAGTCTTCGCCAAACAATCCCACTCCATCGACAGATACTCCGCCATCGCCGCTGCCCTGGCCTTGGTGCTTATCCTCCTCTGGATTACCCTTAGGTATTCCTTGGCGCTGATCCGACTGCTAAAAGAGGGAGGCATCACCCTTTTGACCCGAATCTTTGGGCTACTATTGGCTGCAATCTCGGTTCAACTTATTGCGCAAGCAGTACAAGGGTTCATCAAGGGTTAGCCTTACCACTCCTGATCCAAGCCGCTACCACCGATCACTTATCGCACCTCAGTTCTACTGATCTTTTATCGGTTCAATGCGCAAGTCGGCTCTCAATATGGGTGGCTTTCGGCGGCCAGCTCATTCTTCGGTTATGGTCACACTCACCATTGCGCAGCGTTCTTTCGGGCTACCCGAGGGGGTTCCTGCGGCTTCGATCGCCTGAACTACCTCGAGCCCTTCATAAACCTTGCCGAAGAGCGAATAGAGCGGCGGAAGGCCAACGCCGTTTGCCCCAGTGATAATGAAGAACTGGCTCCCATTTGTATTCGGTCCAGCGTTCGCCATCGCTAACGACCCAATCTCATATTCACCTTTGTTGGGAAGTTCATCACGGAATCGATAACCAGGACCGCCCATTCCGGTACCTTTGGGGTCTCCGCCTTGTACGACGAACCCAGGAATGATCCGGTGAAAAATAACGTCGTCGTAGTAGTGATAACGGGCCAGAAAGACGAAGTTGTTGACGGTCAGGGGAGCCTTTTTTGCATCTAGCTCGACCGAAAAGTCGCCATGAGTCGTCTCGAAGTGTGCCTTGTAACTCTTTGCGAGATCGATACAGATCTCCGGCTGGGAATCAAAGGCCTGAGTCTTCGGACTCGAACCGTCCGCTTCGGGACAGGGTAATCCGCCCTTGTTGGAAGACGCCACCGAACTCTCCTATCTATTTATCAACGAGCCGTTCCGATCCGGGCCACAACTAAATGCGGCATCAAACCTCGAACGAACTTTCCTACTTTTGCGTGATAGTAACCTTGATCATTCTGTGAACGACCTTTGGCGTTCCAGAAGCTGATCCGTCCGCACTGATAGCGTTAACCACGTTCATACCCGAGGTGACCTGGCCAAAAATCGAGTAGTCAGGTGGAAGTGCTTCACCGGCTGGTCCAGTTACGATAAAGAACTGGCTCCCATTGGTATTCGGTCCAGAATTAGCCATTGCTACCGTTCCAATTTTGTACGATCCAGCCTTAGGAAGTTCGTCGGCAAACTGGTAGCCAGGTCCTCCTGCACCGGTTCCTAGAGGATCTCCACCTTGAACAACGAAACCTGGGATCACCCTATGGAAGATGAGCCCATCGTAAAAGTGATAACGGGCCAGAAAGACGAAGTTGTTGACGGTTTTAGGAGCCAGGGTCGGATCAAGGGTGATCGTAAAGGTTCCAACGTCGGTTTTCACCGTTGCGATGTAGCTATTGGCCGGGTTGATACACATCGGCGGGGCGGAAGAGAAGTGTTCATAGCGGGGGGAGGACCCGTTCGGGTTAGGGCAAACCACATTCGATAGGTTTGCCGTAGTCGTAGTGGAGGCAACAGTTGTGGTAGTGACTTTAGCCGCCGCTGGAGACTTCTTCGATGTCAGTAGGCCGTAGGCCACAACCCCGATCACCACGACAGCTACCGGTCCCCAGATGAGGCCTAGTCGCTTGCGGCGCCTGTTTTTCTGATCGCGTTCGCGGATCTCTTGAAGTCTTCTCTGATTCTCTCTGATTCGTTCTCTTTTAGGACTTGGCACGGTTGAATAAGCTAGTCGGAATCACCACACAAAAGAAACTTTTTAACTGCATTAGGTCCGTTGCGCTTTAGGCCACTTTCAACATTCACCCGAAGCGCAGCCAGCCAGCCGCCTTTGTTGACTTTAAATCCCGGAAGAACCGGCAGTTTGAGCGGCTAATTTGTCATGGTGGGTTTGTTGGTCCAGAAATACGGTGGAACTTCAGTCGGCGATGCCGACCGGATAAGAGCGGTCGCCGATCATGTCGCGCGCACTAGACGAGCTGGCAATAGCGTCGTCGTAGTTGTCTCGGCTATGGGCAAGACCACCGACGATCTGATAAGGCTCGCTCATGAGGTCTCCGGACAGCTCCCGCCTCGAGAGCTCGACATGTTGCTGACTTCGGGCGAGCGGATATCGATGTCTTTGTTGTGCATGGCGCTTGCTGACCTAGGTGTGCCTGCGGTATCTTTCACCGGCTCTCAGGCGGGGATCATTACCGATACCGACCACACGAAAGCCAAGATACTCGAGATCAAGCCCGAGAGGCTTTTGAAGGCGATAGCCGAGGGTTCTGTTCCGGTTGTAGCTGGATTTCAAGGCATGTCGACAGATAGAAATATCACCACCCTCGGTAGAGGCGGGTCCGACACTACTGCGGTTGCGCTGGCGGCGGCCTTGTCTGCCGACTTCTGCGAGATCTATACCGACGTGTCAGGGGTCTTCACCGCAGATCCGAGGGTAGTTTCAAAGGCGCACAAAATTCCTAGCATTTCCTTCGAGGAGATGCTCGAGTTGGCGGCATCCGGTGGAAGAGTGCTCGCATTAAGATCCGTGGAATTCGCCCGCAACTATGCGGTGCCACTACACGTAAGGTCCAGTTTTACCTGGAAACCAGGGACTTGGGTAACTGAGGAGGATCCACAAATGGAACAGCCGATCG
>JAKAPB010000381.1 GCA_021823045.1 Actinomycetes bacterium
CGATCGTTGTGACTCCAGTCGCGAGCCAGAAATCGCGCGAGCAAACGATTTCCTTGCGGCTGAATGGCCAGAAGAATCCGCCTGTCGCGCGATTCAAATCCTCGGATTCGGTACTGGGCATGCCAAGGCGAGCCTCATGACGAAGCGGTTGAATTTAGTGTTTGCCTTTATCCGACTCACTAGACGAGGAACCGGGACTCCGATCCTCGGGAAGGATCTTGTCGAGCTTTTGGCCTTGGCTCTAAGGAAGTCTTCGCGGCGTCCGATTGCTCGCGGTGTCGGCAGCCTAACCTGGGTAGAGCCTTCTGACACCATAGAGTGGGTGACCGGATCCCAACTCGTTGGTTACTACGCCTGGGCGAGCGGGCGGGAGTACGTCGCGTTGGACCCGAAGACCGCGCAACGAACTCAGGCCGCCTACCCCCTTCCACCATACAAGGGCCGTGTCCTCTTTGTCGCCGACGCTTTCGGATACATGGTGATCCAGCGGGGCTCGGGACCATACCTCAATCCGGAGGCCGTTAGCACGGCTCTTTCAGATTTTGTCCGTGAAGCCCTTGACTACGAGATTAACGTTCGAATTAGCTTGCTCGCTGCAGAGGAGGGGTTCGAGACCGTTCGAGCCTTCATCGAGAGCCTGCCCATCCTTCAAGAATTCGGTATAGACCGACTGCGGAAATCGAATCCCGAACCAGAGGCAGAATGGATGGACGAGGTAGCCGATGCCGACGTTGATCAGGTTACCGAGCGCAGCACTAAACCGGGCGGCATAAAGAAGGATAATCCGGCAATTACCTCTCAACTAGATCACGTGAGAAGATACGGGCGACTTCGATTCGCCGCGGGTCAAACAGAGCAAGGACCGACCCGTATAGCCGCAGATGAGGTCATCGTCGAACTCTCGGTAACCTCGAAGTCTGCTAGCGATGGCGACCTGCTAGAGGCCGCTCTCGCTGCTCTACGTCGCATTCAACCGCGTTTACGAAAGGGTGACGAAGATGCGCAGGGTCCTGGTCAATGATTGACGGCGCCTGGTAGTGCGAACTCGCATGAACCTGCTCGCTCAATATACTTGAGAAGCGAAAGTCGGCTGAATGGTTGATTCACCCACAGTTAGAGATCAGGAGCGCGGGAAATATCGCCGTGATGCCGGTTAAGTTTCGAATACCGGGTCGCTAAGAAGTTCCGAGGGACAAGTTGGCCCTCGAACCTTCACCCGCAGTAACTGCGACGTAGCCTTTTTCGCGGGCTACCACCACGACGGCTAGGACGTCACGGTAGCTGCCATCGAGGAGGCCCGAGACTGCGGTGGCGTCGTTCAGGTCAATCTCGATTGGCCCGGCCCTCAGCCGCTTCTGAAGCTTCAGGGCCATACGGTTTCCTGCCTCAGTGTCGATTCGGACAGGGGTGAGGTTACTCCGATCTG
Source organism: Actinomycetes bacterium (assembly GCA_021823045.1). Next base: position 1,427 of record JAKAPB010000381.1, read on the forward strand.
TACCCTGCCTGAAACTGAAGTAGACCTGCGTTACGCCCGCATCTGAACTCTCAACTATCGCATTCATCGAATCCACGAGGCGGATGTAGGACCTGTTCATCAGCGCCACCAACCTCGCAGAAGCCTGCAGGCCATCTCGGACCTTATCCGAATTCTGGAGAAAGAAGTCGTTGGGCAGGTTGTGCTTGTCCTTGTCCGAAAGCGAGAATATCAGCCGAAGGGACCTGTCCACTTCGTCCTTTGGCTCAGGGTCAAACGCGGGACCGAAGATGAGTGGCCAATTGCCGGCCACCTCTGTCATAATCTGCCGATAATGCTGTCGGGTCAGTAGGTACAGTTCATTTAGGTTGGCGAGTCCATCATGCAAGACTGTCTGACTTCTCCTTTTCTGGTCTATGATATACGTGTTGGCCTCTGGTCCGAGTCGCGACCGCCACTTGCCACCAAACTTCAGTGAGAGCACGTTATAGATGAACTCGCGAATTCTGGCCTCGGCAAAGTCTGTGTAAATCCTCGTGCAATCGAAGAAGAGTCCGTCGGCGTAGTGAGATCGCGCATCATTCAAGGCGACCTTGTCCATTCGTCTCAGACCGGTAGTCCTCAGATTGACAATCGAGTCGTCACGTATCGACTTGTCGACTGCAGAAAGAACAGAGCGGTAGGCCCTGAGGTATGCGCGGACCAGTGTTGCGGCTTGAATTGTGTCGGGGCAATTATCGCCTATCGAGGTCAGCTCACGCCAAAACTCGAAGACCTCCGGCGGTGCATTCCATGAGTCGGCGAGCCACGCGCGCGCAGAGCCCCCTGAAAAGAGGGGGCGTGACCTGGGCTCGATTGCGAGGTAGAGTGCCTTCACTACTAGGTCGACCGACTCGCTAGTCCTTCCACACAATTCACCCCGAGCAATCAGGTCGGTAGGTGTCATCGCATGCTCTAATATGGGCATGTGGCGCTCCAAAGAGGTCCGCACAACCGCGGAAAGCTCCGGGTCAGCGGTGCTAAAGGTCGCAGCTAGTCGGCGGGCTAGATCTACCTCAAATGAGTCTGACGTGAATACGCGGTCCTCCGGCCTTTCGAGGAAGATCTCGTAAAGGAACTCCGAGGGAGGATAGCCCACTTCAAGCTCAGACTTCTTGCCGAAGTCAAGTACCGCTCGTGACGGCACCCAGAAGTACTCATTGACCGTCGACGGCTTGACGCTTTGGATAAGGCCTGCTTTCGCGAGAATTGCGAATAGCTGTTCATTCTCCTTGAACGTCTTCTGAGACTCTCCGATGCGAGTCTTCTCGAGAAGCACAGACAAAAGCTGGAGGCCTGGGAGAAAGGCGTCTGGCCTCTTTCTGAGCCGGGAAATTGCCTCTGCAAAAGGAGGAAACTTGTTGATGCTCTCTCGAAGTTTATTGAGCAGGGCCTTGTCAAATGGCAAGGAAATTTCAACAAATCCTGAGTCGGTGCGTTCTAGGTACGGTTGAATCTCCTCGACAACATCTCGAAAGGTGAGATCGCGTGGATACTTCGCTTGAAGTTGCTTGCAGACGCGTTCTACTGCGGGTCGTCGAACCCTTGCGGGCCTACTCGGATCCTTAGAGAACGCGCGAAGGCGGCGAGACAACATGTCGAACGCGTCAGTGGTGTTTATGGTTCCGATTCTCTCAAAGTGATCTACGGTGCCACGAGTGACAGCATTGAGGGACAGATCGAGCTCCCATGCCTTGGAGCCGGCTATCAGAACTCCAACTCGGACACCGGACCTATTCCAATAATCTTGAGTGTTCTGGAGCGACTGGATGAAGCTGATGGCCTCGACTCGATAGTCGTCGTTCTTGTGGAGCCCGTCGATCATTGCAAGTACCCCGTTCAGATGCC
>JAKAPB010000382.1 GCA_021823045.1 Actinomycetes bacterium
TCAGGGACTGGTAAAGGTGGAGCCGGACTTTGCGAATGGCTGGTACAAGGACCTATCTAACGGTACATTGCTCACCTGGCCGACGGCGGTCTGGGGCGAGAACACACTGGTCACCAATGCATCATCGACGGCTGGTGCCTGGAGAGTCGCTCCGATGCCCAACTGGAATCCATCCTCACCGTCTAATGGGAATTGGGGCGGTTCCACAACTGTGGTATTCAAGGATTCGAAACACCCAGCTCAAGCCGCACAGTTTGCCGAGTGGCTCAATACCAATCAACAGAGCATTACCTCGTTGATCACCAAGGGTGGACTCTATCCGGCTGATATTCAAGGCCAGCACCAGGCGGCGGATAATCAACCGGTCGCCTTCTATGGTAACCAGAACATCTGGAACGTTTTCCGTCAGAACTCGAGCTTGGTGAACACCAACTTTTTGTGGGGTCCGATCATGGTGACGACAGAGACCGAGATGAGCGACCTCTTCGGTAAGGTCACACCGGGATCCACCAATACCCTTGCGGGAGCCGTTGCGCAGACTCAAAGCGCTACCGTGGCGGCAATGAAGGCACAAGGCTTCTCGATCGCCCCTTAGTTGAAAGCGGAGAACTCGAGTCGAGCCGACCCCTCCCCCGGTTCGACTCGAGTGGCCGTTCGACTAGGGAGCAAAAGGAGGTGACGTCGGTATGGTCTGTATTGAATCATCAGTTGCCGTCGTTGACCTTTTGCTCCAATCGGACCGAATCGTTGGCAAGCCGGAAGAGTTTGGTTAGATACCTTTTAAAAGTGGCAATTTGTCGTACTTGTTTTGTCGTACTTGTTGCGTTGTATTTTTAAGGCCAATGTAATAGCGTGTCGTATTTCATCCTAAGGAGACCCTCGTGACGGCAATCCAGAGCGCCGCCAATGACGGAAGCGCAACAAACTCCCCGGTCCCTCCGGCGCTGCGCACCTACACAAAGGTGCGGCCGTGGACGACATTGGGCTTCCTTTTGCCTTTCGGAGTACTTTTCACCCTCTTTTTCCTCCTCCCGATTGGCTATGCAATTTACGAGAGCCTCTTTGCTACCCGAGTTTCGGGACTCGGTCTTGGACCGAATGCAACTTCTACAAAGTTTGTGGGCCTTAGCAACTACATGCAGGTCTTTCGGGATGCTTCCTTTCTCCACGGTTTGGAACGGGTCCTGCTTTTCGGTATCGTGCAGGTGCCGGTGATGTTGATCCTCGCCACGGTGCTAGCCCTGCTGATGGACTCCGCGGTTGTCCGCTTTAAGCGTTTCTTCCGGCTGGCCTTCTTCCTGCCGTACGGTATTCCGGGTGTAGTTGCGGCGATTCTTTGGTCATTCCTCTACCTCCCTGGCTTAAGTCCAATTGTCGCTAGCCTCAGGTCGGTTGGATTTGGTAGTTTCAACTTCCTCGGAGTTCACACGGTCCTATGGTCGATCGCCAACATTGTGACCTGGGAGTACACGGGATATAACATGCTGATTATCTACGCTGGCCTACAGGCCATTCCATCTTCCATCTACGAGGCGGCCCGAATGGATGGGGCATCTGATTTCCAAATCTCGCGTAGGGTAAAGCTCCCAATGATCAGATCGAGTTTGATTCTGACGGCGGTGCTCTCGATTATTGGGACCCTGCAACTCTTCAGTGAGCCACAGGTTTTGCGGGCTATTACGACCACCATACCCTCGTCTTACACCCCCAACCTTCTCGCATATACGCAGGCATTTTCGATTAACAACCCCAATTATGCGGCAGCAATAGCTGTAGTCTTGGCAATCGGCACGTTCATACTGTCCTTTGGATTCCTTCGGCTTGCAAGGCGCCACAGTAATGGGGGGTTGCTCTAAAAATGCGAACAACGACGATCAAAGTTCCCGATCGACACCTGTCGAAGGGCTCACCATGGAACAAAAAGACCGTCACAGCGATGGCATTTCTCTTTGTTATGACTATCTACTTCCTACTCCCGGCGTATTGGTTACTTATCTCCTCTACCAAGGGACCTAGTGCCCTCTATAACTCAGAGGGCCTCCTCTTCAACCATTTCCAGCTCTTTTCAAACCTCTCGGGACTCTTTCACTACGATGGGGGCATATACGTCCGCTGGATACTTAATACCGTTCTCTACGCTGGGATCGGTGCCTTGCTCGCGACGGTTATCTCGGCTTCATGCGGCTATGCACTCGCAAAGTTCCCATTTAGGGGTCGTGAGTTGATATTTTCGATCATTCTCGGCGGTGTGCTTGTTCCTGGGACTGCTTTGGCGCTCCCGCTCTATCTGCTTATGAGCAAGGTGCACCTCACCAATACCTACTGGTCGGTACTGCTACCGAGTATCGTCAGCCCATTTGGCGTATTTCTTGCCCGCGTCTATGCCAGTTCAGCGGTTCCAGACGAACTCCTTGAGGCGGCCCGGATGGACGGTGCGCGAGAGTTTCGCATCTTTCGAACGATATCTTTTCGGATCATGTCGCCAGCACTGGTTACGATATTTCTCTTTCAGTTCGTGGCCATTTGGAACAACTTCTTCCTTCCGCTGGTCATGCTCTCCAATCAGAAGCTCTACCCAGTTACTTTGGGCTTATATTCATGGAATAATGAGTATGGCCAGGCCCCCCAGCTTGTGAGCTACGTTGTAATCGGTTCTTTGCTCTCTGTAATTCCGCTTGTTATCGCTTTCTTGTCTCTGCAGCGCTTCTGGAGGTCGGGACTGACGGCCGGGAGCGTGACGTTGTGAGCGTATTTTTCTGCCTCGCCGGCGATAACTCGAGGAGGTTGCGGTGAGTACTCGGGCTTGGTCAGAGGGACCGCTATTTCGAGACTCTGACGGAATCGGTTTCCTCGCCTACGGTGGAGATTACAATCCTGAGCAATGGCCAGAGGATGTCTGGTTGCAAGATGTCGAGTTGATGAAGCTGGCTGGTGTCAACTTAGTAACCGTTGGGGTCTTTTCCTGGTCCAAACTCCAAAGCGGTCCCGGAGACTACAACTTCGGATGGCTCGATCGTATCCTCGATCTCCTCCATAGTGCGGGCATTATGGTTGATCTCGCCACTGCGACAGCGTCACCTCCCGCATGGTTGGTGGAGGCGCATCCAGAGATCCTCCCAATGACTGAATTCGGTACGAAGCTCTCCTTCGGCTCCCGACAGCACTACTGTCCCTCATCTCCTCAATATCGAGCCGCCGCAGCTGAACTCGCCGCCGCCGTGGCCAATCGCTACCATAACCATCCAGCCCTCCGGCTCTGGCATATCGGAAATGAATACGGATGTCACGTAT
>JAKAPB010000383.1 GCA_021823045.1 Actinomycetes bacterium
TTTCCTTCGGTGAACTACCGAAAGGTGTGCAGAGTTCTCTGGACCCATCACCCGAATCAGGTCTACCAAAATTCGCTCGTTTAGCACCGGATTTAGGTCAAAGATAGTCTTGGACAAAAACTCCGACTCAGAATACCCATATAGAGCGCAAGCCTCGTCGGAAACTTCAGTAATTCGCCATGTTAAAGTCGAGAAACTGAACCAGCAGTCCGAAGCCCTAACTGCCTTATCTTCCTTCGGGCTCGCTTCGGTTGCGAACAAACCTTCGATCATGGTGAGTGAGGCCAAGGCACTGACCGCTTCTAACATAGCGTTTTGCAGCGGGGTCGGCAACATCTCCTTACTCGATACCAAGTTGATGATGCCGACGATCTCGGAACTACCTTGCCAAATCGGATAAGCCCAGTTTGCCTTGATGGCGCTAAGCATAGGGTCAATTTCGAGTAACTTAGAACAGCTCGGATTTACATTAGCGTCGGTGATTAGCGTCGGTGATCGTCTAAGAATCGCGCTAACGGAGGTCCCCCACCCATTCTCGATCGGTATTGATCGCAGTGCGCCCCGGATATTCGACGAAATGCTCGGGCTAACAAGCATTTCGAGAAATCCGCCCTTGACAGCGAAGATGCTCATTCGAGTATCAGGGATGAGCTTCTCAACCTCGAGGCAGAGTCGTTCTGCCGCCGCTATCCTGCTCGGATATTTGGCAAGATATTCAAGGAACCCTCGCAGGGTAAGAGCCAGAGCCAATTGGGATAACTCGCTATCTTCAGCCCTTAATCCGAAGTTATGCCCGCTACGAGTGGGAACATATGGCCTGCTATCCCAATCGATGGCTTCATGGCGAACGAGCCCCCTTAACTCTTCTAGTCCAGCTTCTATCTCGTCGGGTGTGTACACCTCGACGGCGCGTTCGATCCTCACTAAAAGTTGATTGAACTTTGCGCTTTTGAAATCGCCAAATAGTAGTCGCAACTCTTCTAGGGCGACCTTGGCCATCGGCTGCGCCATCATGGGTCCGGTCCGCCTTATCGTCGTGATAAGTCTTCCAAGGGCGGCCAGCATCCCAAACTGAGTCTTGGGATAAGAAGGGTCTACCACCCACTCCTGAGTGGTGATCCAGTCGAGCATCGACTTGGCTTCCATTGGAGCAGCGATTGAGTAGCCCTGTCCCAAGTCGGCTCCAAGCACGGAGGCAACCTCGATAAGACCAACGGATTCGAGACCCTCGACCACAACTCGAATTCCGAGATCATGTGCCAAATCGACTAGGTGCTCGATCAGCGATATAGCGTTAGTAGGTTCCACGGTCTTTCTAACCAAACCCTGGTCGATTTTGACCTCGTCAAAACCTATCCGCTCGAGCCGGGTCAAAGAGCTATATCCTGCTCCGAGGTCATCCTGGGACAGGGTAATTCCAAGGGATTTAAGTTCGGAGATAATCAGTCCGAGATCCTCCAACTCGTCGAGTTCTTCGTCTTCGGTAACCTCTAGAGTGAGCATCTCTTGCCGGACGTTCATCTCTTGAATCGCGACTTTCACCTTGTCCAAATACCTACGATCGACCAGCCCCTGCGGAGGAAGATTGATAGATACCCGTGGATCAAAACCCTCGGCATTCCAGATAAAGCGGGCCTCACCGATCGCCTTCAGCCCGAGACCAAAGAGATGGTACAGTTCGTCCGCTCCGAAAGCAGGAAGAAAAGCTGCTGGCGGGACGATTTTTCCAAAGTCGTCAACCAGCCTCGCCAGCGCCTCGACCTTGACCACTGTGCCGTCACGGAGGCTGACAATGGGCTGGTAGAGCATCCTGACCTGGTCTTTGTAGAGAAAGTTTCGATACTCCATACGAGTAATATGTGACAGAACCTTACTCTGGTCGAGTTCGCTAAGTGCGGCGCCCAGTTTCTGACGGATAGTATCGAGAAAGAATCGCCGGGTAGCTACGTCGAAATACCCAGGCCAGCGGGAATGGCACGATAGCAAGGCTATTGGACGGCCAGCGGAGTCGGTAATTGGAACCGCAGCCATAGCACGAATTCCCATCGCCCCATATACCGCTGCCCACGGTTCCATTAAAGGGTCAGAGTCTATGTTCCCACAAGTTTCAATCTCACCACTCCTCCAGGACCTCCCATCAACACCAAGTCCTTCGGGTAGATCGATTCTGGTGCTCTCCTTGGCGATCAGCCCGGCTCTGGAGAGAGATTTGAAGTTGGCGAAGGCGAAACCGACGATATGCTCTGGCTCCAGCCAACCAGCGCCATCGGGTCTCGAAAGGTAGATACCGTCTATGCCTGCGATCGAATCCAGGACTTCAAAGGACTTCAAAAAAAGATCAGATGCATAGGTGACCGAGTTGCATACGTTGGTAATTCGACTCGTGATCTCCGCTAAGTGTTCGGCCTCCTTAGCCTCTGCGGATAGTGCGCCCTCGATCAGCTTGAGCACCCGTTCCCTAGCTAGACTCTCTAGTGCGTTGGCGTCCTCTGAGAGTGCAGGATCATCGTCGCAGGTCTTTTTAATCATCGAAAGCAGAGGCGATACTGCCCTAACCATCCACGCCGAGTCGAGACCCACCATCCGATGCATGTGATGCAAAAGCTCTAGACGACGATTGAGATTTTCTTGATCCGAGTCGGACTTCAACAGGTCAAATATCAGCGTCCCAAACTGGACCTGCTGGTGTTTCATCTCTCTCTCGCTCAGATGACTGAAGAACCTCCCGACCTCTGGCTGGCGAGCAAACTCTTCGTAGAAGTAGGTTGTGAAGTCCCGCGACACCGCTCGAGCTAGCAGGATTGAGCTGGAGATACGTGGCGACTTGGCTATCGCTTGAAATCCGTCGCTTCGAAAATCGTCATGGTGATTCTCGTCTTCCACCCCTAGCCCCCTCCTTGGGTTAAGTCAGTACGCGCTCTCTTCGACCAAACGATCTGGTGCCGAGGATCATGCAGAGCACATTCGACCCGAAGCAGTAACGCTTTAGAAGTTGACCTGGCAGGCTCCACACTTCAGATGGCCAACACATCTAGAGCGAGCCCGCATAGGCTCAGTACCTACCGACCGTCCCTTTCTGAATCGAAGCCTACCAGAGTGTAACTACATACAGTTCTGCCAACTTCTGATTCCACCAGGTCTAAGTTCACTTCCGTCCGCCAGATCTTCATCTCCCCAAGATAGCTCAAAGCGAAATGGACCCTTTAGATCTTTGCACTATTTGTTCACACAGAGCGCGATTAATGCGAAGTCTCAGCGAAGTTATCCGGTCCCACCAGCTTCCATA
>JAKAPB010000384.1 GCA_021823045.1 Actinomycetes bacterium
GATTGACCGCATGATCTCCGAATCTTTCGTAGAACCTCGCCACGAGTGCCAATTCCATAGCTACGGAGATACTTTTGATGCAAGATACTAGCTCGGAAGCAAACGCTACGTGGAGTTCGTTGACCTCCTCGTCGAGGGCCTCGATAACCGAGATTAACCGGAGATCTTGGTCTGCAAAAGCATCGGTTGCTTTTCGCCACATCGTTGTCCCAATATCGCCCATCTGATCGATAATTCCCCTGCAGCGAGGGGAAAGTTCCTCGCTTAGGTTTGAAAGTGCCCTCCTTGCGATGTGCTCGGCGAGATCGCCGGACCTTTCAAGTTCGGGAATCATCCTAAGCACCGCTAGGAGGTAGTAGCGATCACTTTTTGTCCCAAACTCGTCTACCAACTCCCTTGTAACCGAGGTCTCGATCTCGCGGTAGAGGTGGTCTACCTCTAGGTCGCGTTCGACGATCTTTCTCGCAGCGACCTTGTCGCCAGAAAGTAGAGCGTCAGTGGCCCCGGCAAAACTGTCGCCAACCAAGGCAAATAGTTCGATAACTCCCTGATTTATGTTCCTACGGTCCACAACACCTCCACGCTAGGCCGTGGATTGACCCAGAAACATAAGCCTAACCTGGATAATGGTGCAGGTCATTTGCTTTCGAGGCAAACTTCGAGGTTTGATTCTCGAAGTTTGTAGAAAAGTCATAGCGCTGGTTTGCATTAGAGAAGGAAAATATACCTGACGGGTTATTCTGCGTTCCAGGTGGCCAGAAGTCACCCGAATCGTACCGATGAAAGCGAATCTACCCTGGACCGCGCGAGGTCTGTAGGCCGGGATTATTCGGCATTGGTTGACTCGGCCAGAGATGTGAGGATTGCATATAACAAAGGTCCGCTTACAAACGTTGCCTAGTGTCACTTTCCCAAAGGAAAGGCTGGAGCTTCAACAGGTCGCGGCAAAGCCTACTTTGAGCGGAAAATATAGAGTATTTCCAAAGACCAATATCTTTTATCAGCATCGAGTCGTAGGCACCTATCCCCGTTAATTGTTGGGTCTCGATAGCTCGTACCTTCGATTTGTGTCAGCAGAAGCTTATGTTCAGGAGGGCTAAGCCTCCCGCCTTGGACAGGTTTGACATCGGCGGGAGGCTATTTCGATCGATAATAGACAAGGTCGGGCGGTGGGAACCCTTTTACTTTCGTTGACGGACCTCAAAGCTTGAGCATGCGATCCCTATTCGGGGATATTGCCCATAGTGTCGGCGTTTTTCTTCGCCTTTGCCACCAGGGCAGGTATAACGCTATCAAGATCTTCGACTTTCCAGCGGTCTTGAATGTCCGTACCAGGTCCGGCGTGCCATCCTTCTGCCACGTCAATATGGCCGCCATATACGTCGAATACCCTGCCAGTGATCCCCTTGGACGCCGCCGACCCGAGCCAGACGACCAAAGGTGACACGTTCTCAGGTGCAAAGGGATCGAATTTACCGGGGTCTTCCTCGTGGCTGAAGATGCCGAGGTTTTCGGTCATTCTCGTCAATGCGACGGGAGCAATAGCGTTCACTGTTGCTCCGTAGCGGGCGAGTTCTTGCGACGCGATGATCGTAAATGAGGCGATACCCGCCTTCGCGGCTCCGTAGTTGGCCTGTCCAACGTTGCCATAGATCCCAGACGATGAGGCCGTGTTTATTACTCGCGCATCGACTTCAATCCCAGCCTTGGTCTGCTCCCGCCAATAAGTCGCCGCCCACCTAGTCATGGAGAAGGTACTTCTCAAGTGGACCCTAATTACGGCGTCCCACTCGGCATCGGTCATGTTGATAATCATTCGGTCACGAAGTATGCCTGCATTATTCACGACGACATCGAGTTTCCCAAAGGACTCGATCGCCGTGTTTACTAACCTTTGGGCACCTTCCCAATCGGACACATCGTCGCCGTTGGCTACGGCCTTGCCGCCCATCGCCCGAATCTCTTCGACCACTTCCCCTGCGGGCCCGGTGCCGGACCCGGAACCATCCACTTCTGCTCCTAGGTCATTGACCACGACAGATGCCCCTTGACGGGCGAACTCCAATGCATGGGCTCGGCCGATTCCTCGACCAGAACCAGTGACAATTACGACGCGTCCCTCGCAGGTCTGACCCATTTAGACGTCTCCTTAGCGTTTAGTTACTGATTAGTAGCATTGCAAATGCTAGAGGCTGGTGACCGAAAGTCCCTCCGAAAAGGTGACTTTTCGGAGCTAATTTGATTGGAGAAAGGAAATGCCAGAAGGCATAGCTGAGGTGTTCTGTGACCCGATTTGGATCAGTATTTCAGCCACGGCCCTCGACGCCGCCGAATCTAGGGATTTTGCCAGGCGGGCGAATCCTATACGGCGGGGCGCAAGATCCCTGATCGCTATCGATTTGAGGTGATCCATCTGGTGTTCAGGTATTGATGTGCTGGGCAGGATTGCCGGTCCAAATCCATCCATCGCAAGTGCGGCGATGAGTCTGAGCCCATCGACTTCAGCCATTGACACTATCCTGACCCCATGAGTCGCTGCGACCGCATCTAGCTCGTCACGAAAGCCAGTCCCCTTGGGGGGGATAATCAGCTTGATGTCTGCTAAGTCAGAGACAGAAATTTCACTAGCACTTGCCAAGCGGTGGGACTTATCGACCAGAAGAACTAAAGATTCGTCGAATAGCGGATGAAATTCGAGCTCGCTCGCTCCTATTGGCCTATTAATTAGGGCAAGGTCGACCCGGCCGACGTTAAGCCTGTTTTGTAAAGATGAGGAAGTTCCTTCTGAGATCTCGAGTCGGAGGTTCGGGTGGGCGGCTTGAGTCCTTGGGACAAGAAGTGGAATCATCCACCGTGCGGTCGTGCCGATCATTCCTATCCTCACCCGGCCGTGAAGATCTCCGGCCATTGCCGAGAGGTCAGACTTTATAGCTTCGAGTTCGGCGAGGAGCCTCCTTGCCCTGTTTGCTACTAGGGCACCCTCTTCTGTTGGGATCCCGGTACGGCGGTCTATAAGGATGAAACCGACCTCTGCTTCGAGTTTTGAAAGGTGGGTTGATACGTTGGATTGAACCGTTCCTAGGGCAGCTGCGGCGGCGGAGAAGCCCCCGTAGTCCATTACCGCGACCATCGAACGCAATTGTCGAATGTCCATTTGTCCCCTTATCTAATTAACAGATAGAGAATATCGCACCATAGGTGGAAACTCGCGCTCAGATTCCGACGATAATGGTTAACAGCAGATTGAATTCCCCCCTCAATCTGGACATTTCGAA
>JAKAPB010000385.1 GCA_021823045.1 Actinomycetes bacterium
TTCGACAGGTCATAACGCCGGTGGCCGCCAAGAGTTATCTCGGTCGGCTTTAACAAGCCTTCGTCGTCCCACTTACGCAAGGTCTGCTTGGACACTCCAAGCGCCGCTGCTGTCTCTCCTATGCCGAATCATGTACTCATCTACAGTATATTAAAGCACGTATCTGCAACTATCATGCAGCAGTTACTAACCCTCATTTTAATTAGGAGATGCAGGCTCCGGTAGAGACTGTTGTTACCTTTCCGACCGCCGCCAACCCTTCTTTTGCAACGGCAGGAGACGCAAGAGCGAAGCCGACTTGAGGATTGGTGGTAGAACGAGAAAATACCACCCCTACTACCTGTCCGGCAAGGTCGATCAGGGGGCCACCAGAGTTGCCTGGCCGTACTATCGCTTCGATCTGATAGACGAGTCGATCGGTTAAGCCCTGTCCGTAGATGTCCCTTCCGGTGGCATCAAAGGTGGCCATTATCCCGGCGGAACCGTAGGTCAACGGCCCTCCTTCTGGGTATCCCATTACGACCGCCTGGGTACCTCGATTAAATTCGGATGTGTCGAAAACCAATTTTGGATCGGTGAGCCCCGGGACTCTAAGTACTGCTATATCCAATTTTGGATCGAAAAGCACCGGTTTTGCCGGGTGGTCCCCGCTCTGATCGACGACGACCGGATCGGAAATACCAGCTATTACGTGGGCATTTGTTATAACGTAGCCGTTCGCGATGACGAAGCCAGAACCCTCTTGGATCTGACCACAGCCGAGGCCCTCAATTTTGACTACTGAGGCCTGAGACTCGGCCAATATTTTGGCCACTTCGGTAGAGTTCGGTAGGGTAACCGGCCCCGCTAGCTGGGGTGGAATCGAGGCGAAAACCGGCGGAAAGCCAGCTGACCCCATGAGCCGGTCTATTTTGGCAAAAAGCGACGGAGCCGGGGGCATTACCTTGTCGATCGCCCGGACAATCTCGGAATTCGCCACCTGAGCACTGATCGTGGAAAAGGGCGAATTGATTGCGATAGCGGCAATTACCCAAGCCCCAAGTAGGGTTGCGAGTACGGAGATTCCCGAACCTAAGATCGCATCGATCGATCCCAGATGGAACTTCCGGAGCGACTTGAAAATTTCGGTTCCAACTTTTCTGCCTAGTCCAGCGAGGATCGACGCACAGATAAAAAGGGTAAGTAGAGCAATTATTGTCTTTAGGACTCCGGGCTTGACTACCGAACCAATTATCGGAGCTAATAGGGCCCCGATGATCATTCCGATCCAGAACCCACCGTAGGAGCCGAGTTGGACCGCGGCTCCAAGCTTGGTCCCCCGGGCGGCAGCGAAGGCAACCGCTATGAGTACCAAGAGATCTACTAAGTCAAAGCCAGCGATGACCGATGTGATGGTGTGTGTCGACGCAAGAATCACTTTTTTACCCGTTTAGACCCTAGTAGGACAGCGGAGGGGGCGGGATGATAAATAACAAGGTCTTAATCTGTCTGGTCCGGAAGTTTGCTGCCCGAAAGGGAGAAAACCATATCTAGACCTTCGGCGGAGATTGGTCTCGCTAACTGATATCCGGCGACGGAACCGACCCCGGTATTTCTTAGAAAGTTCAACTGCTCTGCATTTTCTACTCCGATAGCACAGACCGAGGTGCCCAAGGTACGGATGAGATCCGTAGTGGAAAGGATAACTTTTCGCGCTACCTCTGAGGCGTCGACTAACTCAATCATCGATTTTGCAAATTTAACTTGGTCAAAACTGAACTTGGTCAATACTGAGAGGCCGGCACCATCCTCGCCAAGGTTGTCGAGGTTTAAACCAATTCCATACTCTGATAATGCATGGAGTTGCGCCTCGCTGCGATCCCACGACCTTCCGGTCAGGCCCCCGACCGAGATATCGAGCCAGATCGGCAGGTGCTCTCCACTCCTGTTCTCGAGCATATGGATGAGTTCAAAGGCTAATGCTGAGTCCTTGAGATAACTCTCTGAGACGTTGACGTCGACTCGGATGTCCAGCCCGGGAAAGCGATTCCACCAGAGGGCGCTCTGGTTTATTGCCTGTTCTAGGACTATCCGGGCCAGTTCTCTGCCAAGACCCATCTCTTCGGCGAGGGGTGCAAACATCCCCGCTCCGAGCTGGCCTTTTTCGGGATGATCCCAGCGGGCTAAAGCCTCGACTGCTACCATTCGCATGTCGGCTAGCTGGTAAATTGGTAGGTAGAGAAGGGAGATCTGCCCGCCGCTGATCGCTTCTCGCAAAAGGGCTTTGTCGGTCTGTACCCTAAGGTTTGCTAGATAATTAATTCCTTGGTAGAGCTCTATTCCGCCAGGCCCGCTCCTCTTAGCGACCGAGCGCGCCTTGGAGGACATCGACAGAATCTCATCCGCGGTGGTTTCGGAATCGGTGGAGACCCTAGCAACGCCGATCGATGCGGTCAGCAGAACAGGCTCATCATCCTCATCAACCGCAAAGGGGGCGGCGAGGCAAGTTTGCACCGATCGTCCGAGCCAAGTAGCCGTCTCGTCGGAGCTAATTCCGGTAATTATCAGAACGAAAACATCTGAAAAGAGTCGTCCCAAGAGTCCTTTGGAGCCAAATGTCCCCTGGAGTCGAGCGGCTATCGATTTAAGTATTTGGTCGCCATAGCTGATGTTGAAGTTCTCATTAATCGCAGAGAAGCCGTCTATGTCGATTACTAGGGTACAGATTTCGAGAAGTTTCTCTGATCTGATTAGTTCATTTAGGTGATTGACGACTTGCGAGACATTCGCTAGACCGGTGAGGGGATCGACCCAAGAAGAGTCGTGTGAGCGGCTGACTATTCGACCCAGCAGATCGATGACATCTTTTTGAACTGGAGATGGATCGACTCGCTCAATGAAAAGCTCAATAAAGGTGCCGGGGTCTTCGCCTATCTGTATAGTCGCCGGGAGATGGGGTACGGACTTGGTATCGATCTTACCCATGAGAATTGAATCGATTATCCAGGCTTTTAGCTTGGTGCCCGAAACATCTTTTGCGCTGCATGCATTTACGAAGCCCTTTGAAAGGTAGGACCGGTTTGCCTCAATGTCGGGGGAATTGCCTATTGAGATTGCGCAGATGGTTCCGGTGATAATGTCCAACGAGAGTTGTACAGGCGGAAGTAGATCTGTCTGTGTTACACCATAACCCTGCCCCAGGTCTAAGGGGTCGCCAATAGATACGAACTCATCTCCTTCGATTGTAAAAGAGCTAAATTGTCTATCCATTTGGCATACTCACGATGCTA
>JAKAPB010000386.1 GCA_021823045.1 Actinomycetes bacterium
AAAGTTGAAAAAGACCGCCAGCATGAAGAGCATCGGCACGTCGAAGCGCATCCTAGCTCGCCATAGAGTTCCTAGGCCAACCAGATAGATGAACCCGGTAGGTATCGATATCAACTCGGTAGTCAGCATGAAAAGTGGGCGCATGTCCGGATTCATCCCGCTTTGAAACAGGTGATGCTGCCACACGAAGAAGCTCAGGACCGCCACACCGACCATCCCGGCCACGGCTGTCCGGTAGCCGAAGAGCGGTTTTCGGGCAAATACTGGGAGTATTTCCATAGTCAATCCGAATCCCGGAAGGGCCAACAGGTAGACCTCTGGGTGACCAAAGAACCAGAAGAGATTCTCCCAGAGGAACGAACTACCGCCGTGTCCAGCGTAGAGCATCGCAGTCTGTACGCTCCGGTCGAGTCCCATCACGTATAGGCCATCGATAAGGATCGGAACAGAAAGGAGCATGGTAAATGCCACGGTGATCATGCCCCATGCGATCATCGGCAATCTACTCCACCGCATCCCTGGTGCACGATAGTTGATGATCGTCGCCGTCATATTTATCGAGCTGGTTATCATCGAAAAGCCCAAGAGCGCAAAGCTGAACAGGTATGCATCCTGGCCGACGCCTTGCTGGATCGACAGTGGAGCGTATCCGGTCCAACCCGATTGGAAGCCACCCTGCCACAGCGCAGAGAGCAGGATTATGTAGGCGGCCGGCGTGAACCAAAATGCCGCCGCCTCTATCCTTGGGAAGGCCACCCTCTTTGAGCCGATCATCAATGGCACTAGGTAGTTTCCGAACGGTCCCATGACGACCGATGTCATCATCATCATCATCATGGTTCCGTGCTCACCCACGATCTCTAGGTAGGTAGCAGGTCCCCAGATATGATTAGTTGGCGACAGAAGTTCTGTTCGGATCCCAAGCGCCAACAGGCCAGCGGTAAAGAAGTAGAAGAGCATACCGAATAGGTACTGAATTCCGACGACCTTGTTGTCCAAAGTGAAACGGAAGTACTTCATGACCCCCGGCTCGAACTCGTAGCGCTCCGGTTGTGCCTCTATACCTGCCATTTTCTGAAGAGGATAGTTCAGTATTCCGAGTCCCAAGAACCAACCAATGGTCCCGAAGATAAAGCCAAGCAGGATAGCAGCGTCATTCTGGCCAGAACCAACTACTTGTTGGTACCCACCGGCAATTGCATTGCCCATCCAATGGCCAAAGAGGTATCCAAGGACTCCGACTATCAGCCCGGTAAAGACATTCAGTCGAAAACCCTTCTTCTCTTCGGCTACCACTCGACCTCCATCACCACCCGGGGCGATGCTTGTCGTTTTTAAAGCCACAAAACCCTCCAAAAGTTCTCGCACGAACCAGTCAAAATCATCTCATACCAGCTATGCCGCTGTGCCATTGGGGTCTCCACTTGGGTAGTAACCACCACCGGCTCCGGTGTAGGACGGTGTGTATGTCAGAGCGAACTTCGGCAAAAGTTTGGTCACAGATGCATTCTGCCTTTGCATTTGAGTCGCCCAGTTATAGAACTGTTGCTGTGAAACCACATTGCCGTAGTTGTACATCGCTCCGTGCCAGATTCCGCAAAGCTCGTCGCAACGTACCGTGAATCGACCATACTGTAGAGTCTTGGCGAACGCCACGTTGTTGGCATCTGGGTTGGCATCGGCCTTCACGCCGAGCTGATAAGCCCAGAAGTCGTGGATGACGTCTATCGATGTCACGTCGAACTGGATCTCCGTATTCACCGGGAGGTTGATCGACGTCGTTTCCATGCCGCCGAACTGCGGCCACCGATAGGTAAATCGCCACTGTTGCGCAATTACCTGTACGACGAGCTTAACTGGTGTAGATGGCGTCCAGATAGGACTCGGACCCTCTCCACCTCCGGCTCCGGCGGGAACTATCAGCTCGAAGGTGCCAAATCCCGCCAAGAAGAGGACCAAAGTAGCAGTAATCACATACCAGGCCGTCTGGGTTTTGACATTCCCCTTTACGTAGTATCCATCGGGCCTGTCCTTACCCCCTCGAAATTTGGCTATCGAATAGAAACCAAAAGTCCAGAGGAAAAGTAAGACCGGAATTGCCAGAACGCTAATCACCTTGATGTCGAACTGCTGGCCCCTCGCCTGGTCGGTCATCGCACCCGGAGGCATATGCGGACCATAGACGAACCAGACAACATAATCAGCGATTATCGCGACTACTAACCATATTCCAATGATCTTTTTGACATGACTCCTGCCTTCGGCTGGAGTGAATTCTGTGGAGTTCTCGGTAATCGTCATTTTCCAACCACCTCGATGAATCCATCCATATATCCCAGAGAAGTCATCGGACCACCGTTTCCATTTAGGTAGCCGAGGCCACAAGGGACAAAGCACTGCCAGCGATACTTGTGGATCTGGCTACCGGAGTAGAAGCTGAACTGAGTCACGGTGTGGGCCTCGGAGGTATTGCACGGCCCAGTAGCGCAAAAGTTCTTCGCACTGGCGCCTACCCCATAGAGGGGTACCTGGATCCCAAGGCCGGGCACGACGAAAGTATGAGCGATCCCATTGCCCGTGTTCGAGTTAGGATTGACCACCCTTTCCGCAGTTCCGTTGAGTATTATCGTTCCACCTTGGACCCCAGCAACCTGGGACCAAACGGCATTCCTCAGGGCTCCGCCGGTATCGTATTCATCAACCGTGACATGTACATTCGTATTCACGGGAACCGTCACCAAAGTTGTTTGGTGCCAGACTCCACTCGCATCTTGAACCCAATAGCCAACCCAGTTTGGATGTGGACCGACTCCAACGGCCCCATCTACCTGCATAACCAAATTGACACTGTTAGGTTGCGAAGCCGACGGAACCGCATTCACTACGGCTGGTGAACTGCGAAGGTACCCAAAAATACCGTAAAGAATCAGTGCGATCCCAACGGCAAACGATACCAAAACAGCGCCAGCTCTTGCCCCCTTCGACAAGCTAACCCCCCTTCAAAGTTTCAGTAATTTTCCCTACTAATAGGCGAAAATCGCCCTCCCAAACTCAAAGCCCAGCTCGCCGAGCATTTGAGTCAATCGGCTGGCTTTGCGAAACGCTCCCGACTCGTCCAACAGCGCCAACCGAACTCTTCACCACTTGGCAGCACTGGCATGTGGTTACGCTTCTAGAAACCCCTATAAGGCCTTCTCGGAGAAGACCGCTATTCCTTGACCCCACTTTTCGATCTGAGAACCCGACACCCTGGCCGCTTAGATCGGA
>JAKAPB010000387.1:0-1947 GCA_021823045.1 Actinomycetes bacterium
ACTTCAACAGTCCCTCCGGCTAGGATCCCCTTTGGAGCTAGCAAGTTGAGCGCAGGGCCGATACCTTCTCCAAGTTTGGTCCTATCAACACCAATCCCAACTACGAATACAGCGCAGTGTTGCTCAGAAGTGATAGCCTCCAGCCGAGATCGTGGTGTACCAATCTTTCCATCGAAGAGCATTCCCCCTGAAAAACTGCATGTCACCCTGTCTCCGTCAACTCGGCTGTCTCGGTCCACTCGGCTGTCTCCGTCAACTCGGAAGGTCCATTCATTGCCTTACGCCGAATTCGGCATAAGACAAGGAAGCACTAAGGCGACTCGTCTCTGCGACCGAAGTTATGGATGACCCGTGCCACAGGCACGCCAGTTTTTGGGTGGCGTTCGTTATGGGCCAACTGTAGATAGGTGACCTTCCAACCATCTTTGTTCCGACGACTGGATTCACGTAAGTACACACCGGTTTTATGGCCCCCTTTCACAGCTCAGGCTGCCAGGCATGTGCCTACGCTTTTCAGTATTTTTGAGAACCCAAACCGCTCTGACCAGGGATTCTGTCATGGCGGACCTCTAAAAGTGTCAATTATCTCCGGAAGTCCGGTCAGAGTCCCAAGCAGACGGCGTAGTTGGGGGAGACTCAGCGGCTGGAGAGCGAAAATAAAAGGATACCTAGCAATGCCTAGGTTTTCTGGAGCGGATATCCCTAAACCCACAGAAGATCACGGCCAAAAAAAGTAATGTCACTGCGAAGGTCAAGCTCTCCGTCGACAAACCAGCTCTCCTTTGCCGATTGGAACCACGAGGGCATCTACACGCTCGTCATTAAGGGCGGCATCGATCATAGGTTGAAGCGTCTCCCGGTGATTGATTGCGTTGTCTGCTATCAAGAGACCGCCAGGGACAAGGCGAGGTACGACGGAATCGTAACAGGCAGCGTATGCCTCTTTCTCTGCATCAAGGAAACAAAACCCAATGGAGCCGATCCCGTGCACGTGATCGAGAAAATCGCCTTGGACGAGCGTAATCAGCTCTTCTACACCGGCTTGCAAAAAGGTCTGGCGCGCCATAGCCGCTTTACCCGCGAGGACTTCAAACGTTGTAAGCGTACGTTCCATCGCTCGGCAGGCAAGCGACAACCAGAGAGCCGAGTATCCTGCACTGGTCCCTATTTCAATCACTGCGCCCTCCGGGGCCGAAGCCGCCCAGAGGGCGATAAAGCGTCCCGTTTCCTCGGGAATTTGGCGGAGCCGGTCGAGGCGTGGAGTGCCGTCGGTACGGTCGATCTCGTCACGCCGTTCGAGCTCACGCATGCGCTCGAGGACTTCGAACGGGATATCGTGGAACATCGAGACCTCCGGAGTGTATGGGTAATCGGCCGTTTCACAGCTAACGAAGGGGATCATAGCCACACCTCGAAGATCTCGCAATTTCCCTCGTCACAAGGGGCGGATTCAGAGTCAGGCTGTAATCGCAGATACGTTTATATAAGCGTGGCAGCTTTGAGCCTGGCGAATTCACGAATTACTACTCTTGTGGTCCATGTGAGAGGAATGTCAGTGTCAGTTACGTCGGAAGGTGGGTCTAGTTGCCCGAATGCGATATCCGCATTCCCCGTGAAGGTTGCACCTGTCCTCTCTGATTTCTGCTAGCCCAAGGAGGTCGCAAGACAACCTGTTTGACGGGTGTTACTGGTGGGTCGAGAATGAGTTAGTTTCGATGGATTACGTCCACCCCTAAATCAAGGGTTACTTGACTGCAAGATAACGATATATGACTACCAGGGTCTTTGATTTCGAGGTTCTGCTAGAAACGAACGCGGCGCAGCCTTTACGCCTCTATTTCGTCCCAATGCCATAGGAGAGAAATCCATCTAACTGCCTTTGGGAATTTGATTTACGGGATCAAGGGCGATTAAAGAGCTTTGACGAAATGCTACACCGGTAGATCG
>JAKAPB010000387.1:1957-3226 GCA_021823045.1 Actinomycetes bacterium
TCCGATCTTAACTTTGGATTCCAAAGTGACGGTAAACCAAGCGCACCGCCGCACTTCACCCGGAAGCCAGGAAAGACCTACCGGTTCAGGAAGGTATTCGGCATTTGGGCTAAAAAGTGCGAGCCTAACATGTGGCCTCGTCACCTCCCTAAGCTCGTCACCTCCCTGAGCTCGTTGATTCGATTGCTCGACCTGACAACCCTGTCTTGGGTGGTCTCTAGCCGAAAGCCCTCTCCCATGTGAGTTCCTTATCCACTCAAAGAATCCATTTTTATCAGTCGGCTCTTATTGCCAGCGCTGCTAGGCGGATCGCCTGTGGCCAGCGGAGTCTGGCAAATATTGCAGTTCCGCTAACACTATCGGCATAAACCTGACGCACGTTACACAAACGCCTAATATCATAGGTATGGAAGATTCCGAGGGGAGCGAAATGGAACTGCCGGGCAGAGTCGCCGTGATTACAGGAAGTGGCAGGGGTTTGGGCCGAGCATACGCAGTGGCTTTGGCTAAGAATGGTGCGTCGGTGCTGATCAACGATGTAAACGCCGCTGCTGCTGCGGCTACGGTGCAAGAGATCGTCTCTCACGGTGGGACTGCTACATCGCTGGTGTCCACGATTGGCGATACAGATTCAGCGCAATCATTAGTTGACGCTGCAGTTGAGGCTTATGGGCGTCTTGATGTGATGGTGACCAACGCCGGTATTCTCAGGGACAAAGTTTTATGGAAAATGTCAGACGACGACTTTGATTCCGTAATCAAAGTGCATCTGCGGGGAACTTTTACTTGTGCACGAGCGGCCGCTATTCAGATGCGTAAGCAGGGACCAGGCGGTCGTCTAATCCTAATCTCATCACCCGCCGGACAAAGGGGTAACTTTGGCCAGACCAACTACGCCGCAGCAAAAGCAGGAATTGTCGCATTCGCTAAAACTTGGGCTTTGGAGCTAGCAAAGTCAGGTATTGCGGTCAATGCGGTTGTTCCGGTCGCCGCAACAGAGATGACGAAGACGATTCCGGTCTTTGCACCATTCATCGAAGAGTCAGAGCGCACCGGAGCACCCTTGCCGGAATGGATGCGAAAGGGAGAGGGCCTGGGGACGGTCGAAGACGTAACCGGGCTGATTGTCTTTTTGGCCTCTCAAGCCTCCTCAGCAATTACTGGGCAGGCAATTGGAATTGGAGGCGATCGACTATCGATCTGGTCTCACCCAGAAGAACTGACAAGCCAATACTCAGACGGCGGCTGGAAGGTCGAGCAAATAGAAGT
>JAKAPB010000388.1 GCA_021823045.1 Actinomycetes bacterium
ATCTTTCATCTACCCGTGTGCGGATAATGGATAAGGAGCTGACAGATGGAGCGTGGAAGAAAAAGCTCATCCGTCATGTCGGCACCGCCAAGTCAGATCTCGATCTGGCTGTTCTCATTCAAAAGGCCAAGGAGATGCTGTTTCAGCTTGAAAGGCCAGGCCAGCTTGATCTTGAATTTGCAGATATAAGAAATCGAGGCGGCCTTAGGGTGACTGGCGAGTACCACGAGGCGGCGGACCTTATCCTCGGGCACTTCTTCGATCGGCTCCACATAAAAGGGCCCAACCTTAGGCTCCTGCGTCTTTTGGTGATCGCGAGGATCCTTCTGCCCCAATCCAAGATGAGGACTGCCAGATTCATAAAGCGGTCATTTGGCACATCAGTGGAGCTCGACCAGATATATCGCTTCATGGACACACTGGCTAAAGGCCAAGATAGCGTGCTCAGCTCGATCAGAAGTTATTTGACCGAGGCCTACCCGGGGTCATTTGAACTGCTACTTTACGACGTGACAACGCTCTATTTTGAGACCGACAATGAAGATGAAGACGTAGGTGATCTGCCCGGGCTCCGCAAACGAGGGTACTCCAAGGACAAGCGCGAGGATCAGCCTCAGGTGGTGCTCGGACTCGGAGTCAACTCTTTGGGCATGCCCCTTACATATCGTCTGTATCCCGGAAACACCTATGAGGGGTCGACGCTCCTAGATGGCATAGATGAGACACTCAAAACCGGTAATTGTCAAGCCAGTTGACGCATATAGCTGAAAAAGTTAGGCCGTGTTTCTCCTTTCCGTTTGTTCCGACGATGGCGGTGTAATCCAAGTCTGGGTTGTTGGCGTCCAGTCACGGGTGGTGCCTGAGATCCACCTTTCTGGCCTCTTCGCTTTTGCGCTTTCATAGAGCGATCTTCGTTCTGAAAGGATCGCAGCCGCTTTACCGGTATGCATCTCGGCTGGAGTGACGAACTTCAGCGATGAATGACGGTGATGGTTGTTGTAGTAGATGACGAACTTATAGATCCATTCTCTCGCTTCATCTATGGTGGCAAAGCCTCCATAGGGATATCCCGGCCAGTACTTGGTCGTTCGAAAGAGTGCTTCAATATGTGGGTTGTCGTCAGACACCCCCGGCCGCGAGTACGGCGGCAGGATTCCAAGGCTGTGGCACAGCCCAAGCAGCGCCGTTCCTTTCATCGGCGAGCCGTTGTCCTGGTGCAGGATTCTTGGAGCCTTTGATCCCTCTTTCAGGGTTGCGCGATAGACCACCTTGGCCAGGTTCTCTGAAGATTGGGAGTCGTACACCTCGTATCCGACGATCTTTCTAGAGAAGAGATCCATCACGAAATAGAGGTAGTAGAACACCCCTACGACAGGGCCTGTAAGCCAGCTTATATCGGCCACCCAGATCTCTCCTGGACCGTTGGCGCACCCTACGGAAGCCTGACGCTTTTTCGGATGTCTTGACCTCGAGCGGTGACGCAGCTGCTTTGCTTTTCTGATTACCCTGTAGAAGCTGGATTCAGATGCCAGGTAGATCCCTTTGTCGGCTACTCCGAACTTACGATTGATTTTCGCTGGTTTTCTGCCCCCCAACTGCCCAAATAGTTGGCAATTACCTGTAAGTGTAGGCACGAGTGGCTTGACATACAAGGATACAGGTGATAGCAATGGCGCATGAAGCGTTGGAGTGGGGCCATGCATGTGGCGACTACACGTCGTCAGCATAAAGGAGTTGTATATGAAACCTGAGTTGTTTCCATCTGAGTTCGGTACTTGCCTATCACATGCTTTGTGCTGTTGAACTCACTCTTAGGTCCCAAGGTGACAAACGACGCTGGTCAACTATAAACGAGGAACTCTCCACCCACTCAAGAACGACCATGGTTCTAACCAACGACAAAGGCATTGTCTATCACCTTCGTCACTCAAGTGCCCCAGAGCCACATCACAAAGAGATCTACCGACTTCTGGCAGTCAAAGACACTCTTCCGCGCATAAAGACGATTGCGACTCATTTGTATGTGTCCAATTGAACAACGACAACTCGCCTAGCTGGAAGAATAATTTGATTTTCGGAAACTTGGGCTAGCATGGGTCTACTATGTCACTCTTGCTGGGCTGGTTTACCCTCCTTCTGATCGGGACCGACCTGTTCGTTGTCTCTCCGCTGTTACCTCAGATTGCTAACGGGCTGGGGATCTCTGCTGGCGACGCGGGGTTGATGGTAACGGTATTCGCGCTTGCATATGTGGTCGGAGGCCCGAGGCTTGGAGCCGTGGCGGACAAGAGGGATAGGCGCCAAGTCTTGGCAGCCTCTCTGGTCGTCTTTGCAGGGGCAAATGTGCTAACCGGCGTCAGCCACGATTTCGTCTGGCTGCTGATCGCAAGGGTGCTGGCTGGATTTGGCGCTTCCGGAGTGACCCCAACGGTGTACGCGATGGTTGTCGGGTCCGCGCCAGAGGGAAAGCAGGCCACCTGGCTCAGCGTGGTCACCTCGGGGCTGCTCCTTGCGCTGTGCAGCGGCGCGCCGGCCGGTTCCATAGCAGCTCAGCTGATCGGTTGGCGTGGCGTCTTCTACATAATAGGGGGGATGGCCCTGGCGGTTCTGCTGGCTGCGCTGGCCACGACAAGCCATTACGTGCGAAATGTGATGGCAACCCAAGGACTGGAGCAGGCACCGGTCTGTGTCACAACTGCCGTCAAGGCGCGTGCAGTGAGCACCACAACCCTTTGGGCCCTGGCAGTTTATGGCGTATATACCTATCTCGGAGTTGAGTTGCGCCAGAATGCCCGCTTCACTCCCAGCCTCGTTGCGGCGGGGCTTGCCATCTATGGAGTGGGCGCGCTCGCTGGCAATCTCGTCGGGGGCCCGCTCACAGACCGGAAAGGTCCGAGATCGGTGGTCACTCTGAGCCTGGCATTTCTTGCCGTCGCGCTAGTTCTCTTAGGTGCGGTTTCCTCTGTTCGTCTTGCACTTCTGGTAGGGCTCGGTGCCTTCTCTTTCTGCGCGTATCCATACTTTTCAGCTCATCAGAAGCGTCTTGTCGCCAGGTTCGGCCCTCACTCCGGGGCCCTTCTGGCGTGGAACAATACGGCTATGTACCTCGGGATCCTGGTGGGGTCTGCCCTAGGAGGCCGCATTATCGCCAACGCCGGTTTCCCCGCGCTAACTGCATCGGCAGCCGTAGTGGCAGCAATTGCTGCCTTT
>JAKAPB010000389.1 GCA_021823045.1 Actinomycetes bacterium
CACTACCTGGCACTTTTCCAACGAACCTACACCTGCGAATCGTGCGGGTTGGTAAGTGCAAAGGACAAGAACTTTGTGGCCGTGATGGTCGTCCGGGCTGGTTTCAACCCGGTCGTGTTGATGGCCATAAGACCCAGCTTTCCGCTGGGTACCAAGGCGGCTAAAGCCAGGAATCCCCCGGCTTTAGCCGTGGGGAGGATTCAAATGGCAGTCAAGGACGCCGAGCAAGTCTTGGCCCAACTAGATTAGCCCAAATGTGGAGATGTTTTTTTCTGACGTCTGAGGCGCGATACTCGGTTCTTGTCCGAGGCCGGTGCACTCTAGCGAGCGGCGGTACCGGGATCGCTTGATTCAGATGTGATGCCAGGGGAGAATTCGCGATGAGTGAAGTAAGTGAACAGTTGCACGACCTCTCGGCGAAAGGTGGAGTATTGCGGCGAATGCAGTTAGTCGCCGAAAGCGCGATGTTGCATTATGACGTAGATCCCTCTAGTTCTGTGACGCTTCTTAATGTCTCTGAGAACGCGACATTTTTAGTGGAGGGATCTCAGGGCAAGAGAGTGATTAGGGTTCATCGGCTCGGATATCACTCTGGGGCGGAGATCCTGTCCGAGCTGATTTGGTTAGAGGCGCTTAGGACTGACGAAGGCATAAAGACTCCAGAAGTGATCACCAGCCGTCATGGCGAGAGAGTCGTTTATATCGAGTCTGGCAGCGAGCGACGACATTGTGTCATGTTCGACTTTGTGGAAGGGAGGGAGTTGGCCCCGTCAAATGCGAGGGAAGGTTTCGTAACTTTAGGTGAACTCGCCGCTCGGATGCATCGGCATGCAAGGAAGTGGAACATTCCGTCCTCATTTAAGCGCTTCTCCTGGGACCTTGGTGCCAGCTTTGGGGAAGGAGCACGCTGGGGGCGATATGAGGACGGGATCGACGTGGATCATGAGCTAACCGAATTACTAGAAAGGGTCGAATCAACCATACGCCGCCGCCTTTTTATCTACGGTCAGGACCCTTCAAGATTTGGCCTCATCCATGCGGACATGCGGCTATCCAATCTGTTGTGGGATGACTCTGGGGAAGTATGCGTGATCGATTTCGACGACAGTGGCTTCGGGTGGTTTTTCTACGACTTGGCTTCAGCTCTTAGTTTTATAGAGCATAGGCCGGAGGTTTCCGACCTAATCGGGGCCTGGATGGAAGGCTATCGAAATTACGGCACAATTTCCAAAGTCGACGAAGATGAAATTCATTCCTTCATAATGATGCGTCGACTCCTGTTGGTGAGTTGGATTGGCTCGCATCCCATTGCTAGCATTTCGCAGGAACTCGGGGGGGAGTATTCGAGGCAGACCGCTGCCTTGGCAGAAGAGTACCTGTTGAGATGGAACGCATGATCGCTGTTTTGGATGGATCGGGACAAGCTCTGAGCTAGTAGTTGCGTCAAAGACAGCGATGTGTAGACGCACTGGCCACAACATTGCCCCGGGCGGTACCGTCCTGTCAAGTAATTTGAAGCATCTGGCAATGACGAAAGATGAATCCCAAAAAAATCGCCAGCGTCGGGTTTACCTGATGAGCGATCGTCCTCAGGGAGGTCACTAGGTATTCGAACTTCAGGCTGTAGCTCATTGCCCTGTTGGCGCTTCGTAGAAGTCGACTACCGTAGTGTCTCATTTGTGAACCATTGGCAACTGGACCGACCTTGCTGGTGATAAGTAGGCCACGTGAAAGGAAGCTAACGCCTTTCGCAACCGTAGAAGTCGTCGTCGAACGATTCGGTTTTGGAGAGGTTAGAGTTCATTTGTACTTACATTGT
Organism: Actinomycetes bacterium; assembly: GCA_021823045.1. Next base: position 1,820 of record JAKAPB010000389.1, read on the forward strand.
CTCGATCTATGTTCTGACCTCCAAGAATCTGACCCAGTGAATTCACGATGGAGTTATGATCTACTGTCTAGGCCAAGGTCGGACTTGGAGGCGGAGAATTTAATGGGGAGAAAAGTGCCGGGAATTAACTTTACTAGGGCAGCTCTGTCCGTCTGGCCACAGGTTAGTCCGCATAAAAGGAGGCATTGGGTCTCGACCAAAGAGGTATTTTGGTAAAGTAGGTTTTAGTCGGAGACCAGCAAAATCTTTCAATGCGTGCCGGAAGCGCGCTCCCCCCTGGCATGGCCATACGGCTAACACCATAGTTTAGCTTCGAACCTGAAACAGCTAGAAGCTAATCAATCTGGCCGTGCTCCAACTCATGGGCTTTGATCTCGTCAAGTAGCCGATTTGACTCCGCCGCTCCATCCTCGGCTGTCATCCTGCCGACCTCGGTTCTAAATACCACTAGACCTAGGTCGCGAAGCAGCGAATCCGCAGCGCGCTTTTGCTGGATTTCTTCCAGTTTCCCTTGACCCTTTTGCGCTGCATCCTTAGCTGTCTGGGTTACCGTCTGCGCTTGTTCCTTGACTTTGTCGAGCAATCCCATATTGACCCCCTGGGCTCTATAACGAATTCAACTGGCCTGAGACACACTGCCGCCAGATATCGACCTTCGCAGCTACATTCAATCTACCCGATGGCCAAGAATTGCCGTGTTTTGATAATTCGGCAAGCAGTTCAAATGAGCTAAACAGCCAGGAATGACAATCTCCCTAAAAGCCAGCGGTAGGGCGTTGCAAATGGCCAGCTGGAAATACACTCAAGTTCCACCCACCTCAAGCTGCATTGCCGTAATTAGGCCCGGTAACGGATCAATCGGACCCGTCACCGGCCTGTCTATGTCGAGGTTCTCCTTGATTCAGTTTCCCGCTGGCGAGCCGCAGGCGTCAGCGAATGCGTCGTTTATGGTTGGATTGTTACCAGCCCTTTGGGATATATAGGATCCATTGGAATAAGGAGAGAGCACTCCGTTGGGCCCGCCTTGGGCGTAGTAGGAGCGACCCATACCGAAGCACGCATTTGTGGTGGTTTGGGTGTTAGTTACTTGTGTCGGAGCGTGGCCCATATAAGCGTCGAAAGCGGCGAAAGCGGGAGTCGCCATTGCTAATGTCGCCACAACTCCAGTAACGGTGGCGGCGAGGACTTTCCACCTGCTGATCCTACCTCTTGTGCGGCTACGTCCAGCACCGTGATAGTCAATTTGCCTAGTCATGATCTAGATACCGTTCCATGGAACTTATACAAACTTGCTATCGTTCGTCTGACGTTCACTTACTGCTTCGACGACGGTAGTCTCACCAGGTGTTGAACCGAAGTCCAACGACTGGCCAGAGCTTCCATCTCCACG
>JAKAPB010000390.1 GCA_021823045.1 Actinomycetes bacterium
TTGCGGTATGAATCTTCATTGTAGGGAATCTGTGGGCTGGAGTAGGCTTGCCCTCTTTGTCGGCTTGAGCGGTCGCATCAGCCATCTTGGCCTTCTCGTTCCGTCGGGCGATACTTCTTGTGCTGACTTTGTCATCTCGAGCCATCTTTCGAAGACTTCCCTCGACTTGTCCAGGTCAACGTGTACTTCTCCGAACTCGTCGCCAGGATGAGCCCTTTCTACGCTCACCGCCTGGTGCCAGCAGTGCATCCCGGAAATGGGGTCAGGATGGACCGGAAAGATCAAGTTTTGATGGACGCCAACGTCATTCCACCAGAATCTTGCGGTATCTGGATCAGCTGAAGGATATGGTTTGGGAGGTGACTTTGGAATCAGGTTTCGTTTAGTCCCCTCAGTATTGAGTTCTACTCTTCGCATGGTAAGCGAGTTAGTCGCGTCGGAGAACTTCCATCTTCCCATGTGGTGAGAGCAGGCTACTATTCCTGGTCGGATCCCTTGCGTAATCCACGGTTTTGCGACGAAGTATCCGATTTCGGAATTCACTCTGATGAGGTCGGTTTCCTGTATCGATAGTCTTTCGGCATCGATAGGGTTGATCCAAACCGGGTTGGTGTGGGCTATCTCATCGAGCCATTTCGAATTGGCCGAGCGGGTGTGTATCTGAACGGGCAGGCGAAATGTTGAGATCAGGACCATTTGATTGCTTTCGAGCCTGTCCGGATGGATGTGGCTCTTTACGTAGTTAGGGATGGCTTGGTCCTTCCATCCCCATTCAGCAAGTGTCCTGGAGTAGAATTCAAGCTTTCCTGATGGCGTGGGGAAGCCTCGTCGGATCTCGCCGTCGACAACTACGCCGACGGGTCTTTTACCACTTGAGTCGGGATCCGGATCCCCGGTAGGGACGATATTGGTCGACAGAGGTTTAGCCGCTCTCGTGTAGACCCGTCCCAGCGGGGTCGTTGAGGTCTCAATCAACTCGTTCTCGGGAACTGCTTCGGCGAAGATCTGCCCTACCTTGTTCGTGATTTCAAATGCTCCGTGGCTTTGCATGAACCCAAGGGGGGTAGTACCCTCCGCTTTCGCTCGTCCGGGCAGACCTGGAACGGAATTCTCAAAGATGTATTCGTAGTACTCATCGACCGTTAGCTTCGTACCCGGATTTTTCTTTGACTCGTGGTACTGCCTTATGCCGAGCGAACCATCGGGGTCTATCCTCCAAGACAGTTCAATCCAGAACTCATTTTCTTCCCATACTTCTCCGGGATTGACATCTCGGGTGTCCAGTATTTCATCGCCCTGGCTGTTGGCGTAGGTGCGAAGTACCGGCTGGCGGAAGGCCACCCACTGTCCGTCGTATTGCTCATAGGATGCGAGGTCATGTCTCTCAGATGAGTGTCCCATCGGTAAGACGTAATCTGCAAAGTAGGAAGTTTCGTTCCATGTTGGAGTTAGGGCCACGTAGCAACCGACCTTGGACTCGTCTAAAAGCATTTCGATCCAGGCCATTCCGTCTGGGTTAGTCCAAACCGGGTTATAAACCCTTGTGAAATAGACATCCATTGTCCCCCTGCCTTGATCGACGAGGTGCGGAAGGAGGAAACTCATTTCGTTCATCGAGAGCGGGTAATCAGAGGGCCACGAGAGTTCGTTCCAAACGTCAGGGTGTGGAGGGGTATAGATTGGCTTGGGGACAAACTTGTTCCAAGCATTAGGGTATGTTCCACCCTCGGTTGCTATAGCCCCGAGAAGCGCGTTGACTAAAAGAAGTGTCCTCGAGATCTGCCAGCCGCCCAAATTTCCGGCTGCGGCAGAACGCCAGATGTGGCTGGCGAACTTCTCCCCGGCTGTTGCAACTATCTCGGCTACCTCGATCAAAACCTTTTTATCAATTCGTGACTCGGTCGCTGCATAGTCGAAGGTGTAGGGTGAGTAAGTCTCTTTTAGCAGAGAGATGAAGGTTTCGAAATCCTGTTTGAGTTCTGGGCGGGTGTCCTGTAACCATTCTTGCCAGTTCCACCACTTTCGTACGAACTCCCGATCGAAGAGCTCCTCTTGGATTAAATAGTTAGCGATCGCCAGGTGGATCGCTGCTTCGCTACCTGGATACGGCGACAACCAATAATCCGCGTGTGTGGCGGTATTGGAGAGACGAGTATCCAGGACGATCAACTTCGCACCACGCTCTTTTGCCTGTGTAATTCGCTGGGCGTGCGGGTTGAAATAGTGTCCTGTCTCCAGATGAGCACTAACTAGAAAAATGACCTTGGCGTTGGCGAAATCGGCACTAGGCCGATCCATTCCGGTCCAGTAGTGCCAACCAGCCCTTCCGGCGGAGGAGCATACGTTGGTGTGTGAGTTGTGGCCGTCTACTCCCCATGAAGCGAGGACTCTTTCTGTAAAGCCATCTTCCCCAGGGCGTCCTATATGACATACGATCTTATCCTTGCGCCCGGTGGTAATGGAGGCACGCAGCTTGGCCGCTATTTCGTTGAGCGCAGTGTCCCAGCTAATCTTCTCCCATTTACCTTCGCCCCGGCTCGCAGCTCTTTTGAGCGGGAAAAGGATTCGATCCGGATCGGTTATTTGGTTGATAGTAGCGGGACCTTTGGCACAGTTTTTGCCCCTGGATCCCGGATGCTCTGGGTTGCCCTCAAACTTGGCGACCTGATTGGTCTCTTTGTCGACGTAGGCCAATAGACCACATGCCGATTCGCAATTGAAACAGGTGGTCGGGATGAGCGCGTAGCGGCGCTCCTTTTTCACCGGCCAGGCCTTCGAATCGAGTTCCATCCAGTCACTCCAGCGCTCGAAGGGAGGATGCGAAGCTAGGTGTATTCCGGATGGTCCCTGGTAAAAGGTCTCACCGCGTTTCTCGGTCGGTTCTCTGGCGGCGGATACCCGTTCTGCTGCTCTTTGCAAGCGGGAACTTGAACTCATTCCTTGGTTTTCCTTGTCTTTCATGGCCGACCCCTCACGCCAATGGAACTGACTGTCCTGCTTGGATATAAGCGTGTTCATACCCCAATACACCGATCGCCGCCACAACAAGTAGGGCTACACCGCCAATCGGAGCGAGAACTCCGAGTGCAGTCAGTGCCATCCCTATCCAGAAAGGCAGGCGGAACTTTCCTCTGGTCATGGTCCATACTGCCGCTTTGGCATGTGAAGTAGGGTGGGCCATAGTGACCTCTCCGAAGATC
>JAKAPB010000391.1 GCA_021823045.1 Actinomycetes bacterium
GCCAAAATGTCCAATAATCAGCCACTACGGCTAGATCCCGCAAAGCACCGACACGGTCCAACTGTGTATCCAAACTGCCTCGTTCGTCAGAATGAATTTCAGCCTATGCCATCTAGCAACTACTTGCTCTACAGAAGAGGATGAATAGGATACTGGCCAATCTTGAGAATAGTGCTCACTGCCTGACGTTCGTGGGCCAACTCCCCTCTGAACACGCACGTTAGCGGTGGTGACCGGTCTGCTTCACGGGAGTCGTATCTTGGCTTGGCTTGAAGAGAGCGCGGCCCAGTTCGTCGCTGTTTGGATACGAGAGTTCGTGTATATGGGCGTTCTATCGAAATACGATCATATCGTTGAAAACCATACGACAGAGCCAAGATGTTCGACCGGACTTACCGAGATAAGAGGCACACAGCTACCCCATAAATGATGCTTTAGCAGGGAAAATGGACGCGTTTCGACATTTGAGTCGTACTACTACGCGAGTCTGTGAGCGGGGATTATTCCTAAGGAGTTGAGAAAGAATAATATGAACATTGACATCTAAATATGCTGGTCTCGGGGTCTCAGCCTATAGTTCCGCTCGCCATGGAACTCATTCCGTTCTATCGCTAACGTGGCGAGTTCCTCATCGGAGACCTTGATCCCCGGTGCATAGGTGTTTTCATCAAGAGTCGCTTTGATACGTAGTCCTTCCTTTGTTGTTGTGTTGCCAATCAAATTGACTACGACTTCACGACTGGTCAAAGGACGCCCTCTCCAATTGGCGGTGATGTGGCAGAACATACGATGCTCGATCTTATTCCACTTTGAAGTTCCTGGAGGGAAGTGGTTGACTTCGATTGACAGCTGGAATTCGTCGGCCAGCTTCTGCAACTCTCTGTGCCACAGACGCACCCGATATCCGTTGCTTCCACCGCAATCAGCAGTGATCAGCAGACGACATGCCCCCCGGTAGATAGCTTCACCCATTTCGTACCACCAGCGTCGAATGCTTTCAGCGGCAAATTCGGCAGTATCGTGATCTATGCCGACATTCACCCATCCGGTGTTGGTTGTCAGGTCATAGACCCCATAGGGTGCCACCTTGCCAAGTTCGGGATCAATGAAGTCATAAACTCTGACTTGCTCTGGCCTGCCAATAGGCTGGTATTCTCTGCCAGCATTCTTGAAGTCGCCGATCAGTTCCTTCTTCTTGGTATCGACTGAGATGACCGGATCCCCAGTAGCCTGGTAGTCGGCGACCGTCTTTGCGATGTGTGCGAACTGGGCATCGCGATCCTCATGCTTTCCACCTTCTCGGGTCTTGCGGGTCGATTGCAGACTGTAGCCCATCTGGGCAAGCAAGTCACAGACCGTCCTTTGGCTGACATCGTGGCCTTGCCTCTTGAGCTCCTCTGAGAGCCGGTAGGTGCTCTTGGTGGTCCAACGAAGAGGTGACATCGGATCACCACGCGTCGTGGGCTCTACCAGCGCATCAAGCGCACTAAAGAGACTGGCATCCTTATCAGCCAACTTCTTCCGACCGCCACCTACCGCCCGTACACGCGGTCTGCCATCAGTTGTATTCCCAGCGGGTGGTGCTGGCATCTCAAGTTCCGAGAGTCCAGCGTAAATTGTCGTTCGCGACATGCCAATTGCCTTGGCAACCATACTTACTCCACCGCGCCCAAGGCTGCGAGCCTCCGTCGCTGCCCAAATCCGCAACGCGGCCTCATCCAATCGACCAGACAATGCTTGAAATTTAGCTTCTATCATCGCTATGTCGGCCATGCTCCCATGATAGCCGAAATCTTGCTAATGTTCATGTTATTCTTGCTTGCTTCCTTAGTGCTTCTTTGTCAACCTTGTCTTTGCGACCGAAGTTATGGATGACCCGGGCCATAGGCACGCCAGTTTTTGGGTGGCGTTCGTTATGGACCAACTGCAGATAGGTGACCTTCGAACCATCTTTGTTCCGACGACTGGATTCACGTATGTACACACCTACATTATCGTCCCCTATCACAGCTCAGGCTGCCAGGCGTGTGCCTACGCTTTTCAGCGTTTTTGAGAACCCAAACCGCTCTGACCAGGGATTATGTCATGGCGGACCCCTAAAAATGCCAATTATCTCAGTAATGCCGCTCAGTAATTCCGGTCTGGGAGAAGGCGATATCCGACCAGAAATTCACCTGGCTCAGGTTCCGACAGTCCACCCTCTCGTAACCTGATTGGCTGGAGGTATACCATAATTGGAAATACAACTCGATTGCACCTTGAAGTTCATCCCGTCAAACTTCGGGGTTCCACAGGATAGTAGCACCGATAGTTATGTTGGGGAGAATTGATATCGGCGACTGCATCGGGAATGCTCTCTGCGCAGAGGTCAGTCGCACGCCAGCAGCGAGTTCGGAAAGGACAGCCGCTTGGCGGATGCACCGGTGAAGGCATCGGTCCGACCAGCTCTATTGGGTCCGCCGGATGAAGGATGCTTGGCGTAGCGGAGAAAAGTGCCTGGGTATAGGGATGCCGGATCCCCTCTGGAATTGCCGTACATGGTGCCTCCTCCACTATGCGCCCCAGGTACATAGTCACCACCCGATCGGCGACACGCTGCACGGTCTGGATATCGTGGGAGATAAATACCATGGCCAGGCCGAGTCGTTCCTTTAGATCCAACAAGAGGGAGAGGATCTGGGCCCGCACAGATACATCCAAGGCGGAAGTTGGTTCGTCGGCGATGACGATTTCGGGATCAAGGGCAAGTGCGCGACCGATGGCAACACGTTGACGCTGACCACCGGAAAGTTGACCGGGAAATACTTCGGCCAAGCTGCTAGGCAATCCGACTAGCGACATGAGTTCACGTACTCTGGCACTGCGCTGGGCTCGACTCCCTCGGTGATGTACTTCCAATGGATCGCTAAGGATAGCACTCACGCTGAGGCGCGGATTCAGGGCCGTCGACGGGTCTTGATAGATCATGCCCACAGTCGAACCTATCGCTTGGCGCCGTGTCTTGGCGGTCATAGTCGATAGGTCATCTCCTCTAAGTCTGACCAATCCCGAGGTGGGCGCTTGCAATCCAACGAGCACCCGAGCTAGGGTCGACTTCCCGCACCCAGACTCGCCCACCACTCCGACGGTCTCGCCGTGATTTATCCAGAGATCTATACCCGTTAAAGCGTGGAGCCTATGCCGTGA
>JAKAPB010000392.1 GCA_021823045.1 Actinomycetes bacterium
GAGCCCCATTTGCCCAACTAGGTAGTAGTCGCTCAATGACCTTCGGGGCACTTGTAGAACCAACGATCCTCTTCGTAGTCTTCGCAGTCGCACTCCTTACCGGCACCGACCTCCCATATGCGCTGGCGACCACCGTTCGCTCGTCTACTTCTGAAATGGTTCGCCCAGGGCACGTTCTTGCTGCTATCGCATTTTTCTTGATAGTTTTGGTCGACACTGGACGCATCCCTGTGGAGACCCATTCTGGAACTCTCGAACTCGGGATGATCGACGAAGCTCGGACATTAGAACACTCAGGGGCTTCCCTTGCCCTTTTGAAATGGGGATCAGCCATGAAACAGCTGATCCTCTACACCATCTTGATCAACGTATTCGTAGCCCCATGGGGGCTTGCAACATCTGGATCTCCTAAAGCGATAGCCTTCGGAATAGCGTCCTTGCTCGCAAAAGCGATAATCCTGGGATCGATCTTTGCCGTAATAGATAACCTCTTTTCGAAACTGAGACTTTTCAAAATAACTGAATTTATAGCTGCAGCGTTCTTAGTCGCTGTCCTAGCCGTGCTCGTTTTCTATACGGGAGGTGGCTGATGCGAAGCGCACCTTCGACCTATGCCGGAGTGGCTGATGTCGCTACCGTACTGATCCTACTCAGCGAATTCGCCATGCTTAGAGCGCCGCTTTTACGATCCCAAATAAGGCTCTATGCCTTCCAGTCCCTAGTCGTGACCGCCTTGGCAATTGTGACTGCTTCGACTCGGCATATTGAAGAGCTGTATGTCCTTGCCCTGCTTTCATTCGGGTTGAAAGTTGTGCTCGTTCCCAGTCTGGTAATGCGCTTGCTCAGAAAGGCGGAATTAGATCTCGGCGGAAGCTCGGCTCTTGGCGTACCGAGCATGATACTCATCGCTATCGGCGTTTCTGCGATTGGCTTTTTCTCCATTGGATCGCTTAGGGTGCATTCGATTGCCCTTCCCACTACTGCTCTCGCCATTTCTTCCGCCGTGGTTTTAGTCGCATTCCTACCGATCATTTTCAGGGCAGATGTGGTGTCCCAGGCAATCGGGTTCTTCTCGTTAGAAAATGGTGTTTCGGTCGCTAGTCTGGTGGTTGCGGCCAAGCTCCCGCTAGTCGTGGAGGTTGCATTTCTATTCGACCTACTACTAGCTGTCGTGGTATTCGGCCTTATTATGAGGCTACATCACGGAAGAACAGGGAGTCTCTCGACTGAAGAGCTAGATCGGCTCAGGGGTTAGTCGTGTCGTCAATCCTCGTCATCCTCGCCACTACGCCTTTTGCCATCGCAATCACCTCGTTTTTCATTCCTGCCAAGGTCGCCAGAATAATCACCATCGCAGCCGGATCTGGAGCATTTATGCTCTCCCTCCTACTCATACCCAGTGCAGCATCACGACCACAAATTGTCGCCGGCAGTTTGTTACGGGTAGACGCTCTTTCGACCGTCTTTCTGGTAGCTACAACCTTCCTCTACGCGACCACGGCGCTTTTTGCTAGTGGATACCTATCATTGTCCAAAAACGACGCTGGCAAACGCTATGGGCGGCGTTTTTATGCGGGATTAAATCTCTTCTGCTGGTCCATGACAGCGGCTCCTCTGGTCAATGGGCTTGCATTGCTTTGGGTTGCCATCGAGATAACTACCGTAACATCTGCGCTGCTCGTGGCTATCGACGACACCGACGAAGCAACCGAGGCGAGCTGGAAGTACGTGTTGATCGCTTCGCTTGGTCTTGGTATTGCCCTACTGGCAACGATCATCATGTACTATGCTGGGACCGCAGTATTTGGCTCGTCTTACGAACTCTCCTTTGTCAAATTACTTTCAGGTGCAGGGAGATTCCCAACTGACGTCGTGCGGCTGGCATTTGTCCTGGCAGTACTAGGTTATGGTACAAAGATGGGCCTTGTGCCCGTCCATACTTGGCTACCAGATGCCCACTCCGAAGCACCGACTCCGGTCTCTGCGCTGTTGTCTGGTGCACTCTTAGCAATCAGTTTTTACGCGATCCTCCGCTACTTCCAGATCGCGATTAGAAGCATCGGGCCGGCTTTCCCCCGAGATGTACTACTTATATTCGGCCTGGCCTCGCTGGTACTAGCCTCGCTCTACCTGCTCGCCCAGCGGGATATAAAGAGGCTTCTGGCATATTCAAGTGTCGAGCACATGGGTATCTTGGCCATCGGGATGAGCTTTGCAGCTCCAATTGCAATAGTCGGTGTACTCCTGCACGTTCTAGCCCACGCAGCGGCCAAGGCCACCGCCTTTTTCGGTGCAGGTTCGGTCGTACGAAAGTTCGGGACTAAAGATATGCGCAAAATCCACGGGGGCGTCGATCTCCTCCCATGGAGCGGTCCGATGTTTGTGACGGCGGTCCTCGCTTTGTCGGCCATGCCTCCTTTCGGCATCTTTCGCAGCGAGTTCCTCATCTTGTCGGGTGGGCTTCAAGATCCACGTGACATTGCGGCTGTAGTTTTAGTCATGCTGGTGACGATGGCCTTTTTCGGTCTTACATGGTTCGCCACGCAAACCATGCTCAGCCCAAAAGACACCTCAATGGCTCCGGGTCCATCGGGCGTCACCACCTTGGCCAAAGGCGAAGTGAGTATCTTCATCGTCATTTCTATGGGGATCGGCCTGATCGCACTGGTCATTTTGGGGGTCCATCCACCTGAAGTCCTTCTACGTCTATTGAATCACGCAGCGGCCGAGCTGGGAAGTCCAAAATGACGGCGACAAAGAGGAACGATCACCGAAGCGTCAAAGAATTCAGCGAGGCAATAATTGCCAAGGCACTAGATGGGGGCCGTTTCTGTGGACTCTTCGCAAGCACAGAAGCAAGTGGGATCCGGTTGGACGCGGTATTTGCCGACGATCCACAGCTATTCGTGTCATCAATCCTTATCTCCGAGTCGACTGGGAGCTTCCCGTCGCTGAGCCCCCACATCCCCTCGGCGTCATGGTATGAGCGGGAAATATATGATCTTTTCGGTCTCTTGGCGATCGGGCCATCGGGACCCTACCCTTTGGTCCTTCCCCTGTCCGACGGCCACGTTAGACCACGACCCGGCTCTGGATCAGGAAAGTCACACGAGCCGTTCGAAATTGACCTGAGCCCCCTGGTCTCCCACCTCAAAGGCGAGGGCGTTTTCACTATCCCCTACGAG
>JAKAPB010000393.1 GCA_021823045.1 Actinomycetes bacterium
TCGACTTGTCGAAATCCACTATTCCGTCTGGCCGCTGATACATCGCACCCGTTGGGCAGATTGCAACGCAAGGAGGGTTTAGGCACTGGTTGCACCTAGTGACTTGGAAGTTCCTCCTTACTTGGGGGAAGATCCCGACATCTACCGCCTTGACGTAGGTGCGGTTAACGCCAATAGGTACTGAATTTTCTGATTTACACGCTACTGAGCATGCGTGGCAGCCTATGCACTTGGTCTGATCTATCAACTTTACCCAAGTAATCTCGGCGCTGGTGTCGCTCGAAGCCACCTTTGGCAAAACTTCCCCCTCGGCCTACCTACGGAAATCGCATACATAATCGTATGACCTTGCTAACAAATAATACGACTGTTAACCGGTGGCGGTACTTGGCAGCTTCCTTTGGGGCTATAGGGATAAACTATGGCATGGCCTTATATCCTTTAGTCCCGTCGCTAGAAGGACTCGAGATATTTGTCGCAGTAGTGGAGCTGGGAAGCCTTTCGAAAGCGGCATCTCTTTACGGAATATCCCAACCGTCGGCGAGCGAGAGACTCGTCACTTTGGAAAGAGTCTTGAAGCTGACTCTCCTGGATCGGACCTCGCATGGCAGCACTGCTACCAAGTCTGGGCTCGTCATCTATGAGCAGGCTAAGAAGGTTTTGGCGGCGGCTGAAGCTTTGATGCTCAGCGCAATTGAGGTCTCTGGTTCGCAGGCTCAGAGACTTCGGGTTTCAGCGAGCTACTCGATCGCTGAATATCTCCTACCACAATGGCTAGACAAGCTGCGCCTAGTCGACCTTGGCGTAATGCCTGAGTTGACCGTCCTTAACTCGGCAAGAGTCGTGGAGTCCGTCCTCGCTTCGGGAGATTTAGGTTTTATCGAATCGAGTAGCGACCATTCTGATCTAGAACGAATCGCTGTCGGAGAGGATGAACTCTGGATTGTCGTCGCCCCCCAGCACGGATGGGCGAGATTGACTAGGCCATTATTACCGGTAGAAGTCTCCCGTGGACCCCTGATCTTGCGTGAGCGCGGCTCTGGGACTAGAGAAATATTTGAGGAGGCTATGGCTCGTCTAGGACTGGCCGACCTCAATGTCAAAGCCGAGATGGGTTCGACGGCTATGATCAAGTCCGCCCTGGCGTATTCCGCTTCTGCTGGCGTATTGAGTCGCCTCGCCGTTATTCAAGAAGTGGAACGATCTGAGCTCGTCCACATCGATGTCGAAGGCCTAGACCTAAGGCGATCTCTCTACGCCATCTGGTCCAAGAAGCGTGGAATCAGTCCCATTGAAAGGGAACTCCTGCTCATTGCGATTAGGGGCGGATAGAGTGAAGTCACGCGGCCGTGGTCTGAATCGCTAACCACCGGTTCTTGACCGTGGTCCGCGGCAGATGACCTAGTTGGAATTCGAGATTTTTGGATGCCGCACTAATCCAGTGGAAGCCTGAATGCCAAGAGCGAGACCGTTTCGATAGGGCGATAGTCCCTCTGCGGTGTCCGGAGGAAGCCCAGCGACCGATATAGTTTGTGAGCCTGTACCATCTCCTGCGTGGAGTGGAGAAAAAGTGCTTTTAGGCTGCGTTGCTTTGCGAGCCGGATGACTTCCTCCACTAGCAGTCTTCCGTAACCGCTTCGTTGCTCGGTGGGATCGACGGCGAGAATTCGGATCATGCCTTCTCCATCTTGCAATCCTTCGGCCATTGGAGATGAGGCGTCCTCAACGAAGGTTACGGTCCCAATAATTCTGTCATTTTTCCTCAGAATTAGCACCAATGAGTCATCTACCCTGGCCGAAATGTCCCCGATGTAGCGGGCATAGCCTTCGTCGAGGGCTGCACCTAATAGGTCGCGGTAAGCCTTCAGTACGATATCACCGGTGGCCTCGTACTCCGGTGGTGTAACCGGTTCAATCTGGAGCAATCCATCTGCCTTAAATCTATCCATCACTCGAAATTAGCGGCAAAGCGATCTGAAGACCGTCAGAGACTCCTGGTGTCATTGTGCTAGGCGCCTAATCTGGCTCGCTTCGGCAGCGTGGTTATTACCCCCCCGGCTACCAGGAATGAAATCGCCATGGCAGAGAAGAAGGCCTTAAAGCCAAAGTCGGCGATCACCCACCCCAAAATACTGAGCCAGACGGCACCCACGCCGTAGGCGATCGCAAAGTATGCTCCAAATGCGGAGTTACCCTCTCGGTTGTGCACCGAGTCGGCGAACATCGACTGCAATAGTGGTGATTCCGAATAAGCGAGCACGCCTACTACGAATCCCCAGATTCCTAGGAGAACCTTGTTCGGACCGGTCAGTGCAAAGCCGATAAATGAAGCCGCACCGAGGAAGTAAGAAGCCATAATGACGGTCTTTCGTCCAATGCGGTCCGATAGATTTCCAGCGTAGAGTGGCCCGATCACCCCACCTAGCAGCATGGTCGTATAGATAACCCCGGTCTCGATCTGACTTAGGTGCCGTGAGTCTTCAAGATAGAGCGGTATGAAAGCACCGATCACGCCGAGTCCTCGGCCCCCTGCGGCAACGGTAGAAGCGATGAGTATTTTTTTGGTCTCGCTGCTCGTCTCCCTAATGACGGCCCCAAAGTTTCGGATTGAGGCGAGTACCGAGGAGAGAGATAGTCGGCTTGTTGTAATCGATATGGTGGCTTTTGGTTTTTCCTGCGGTGGAAGGAAGAGTTGGACGATCAACGCGCCGCCCAATAGTGTCAAACCCAATAGAGCGAGAGCTACTCTCCATCCGTAAGCGGTAATCGCCACCGACATAGCAAGTGGTACAAGGAGGGTACCGATTGAACCTCCAGTTGTGTGCCAAGCGAGCACAGTTCCCCGCCGTGATGGAAACTTGTCGGAAAGGTAGGCGCTACCAACTGGGTGCTGAGGCCACTGCGTTAACGAACCAAAAACTTTAGCCCCGGCATAGGCCGCAAATCCCGGTGATAGGGCACCAAAGAAGCTAGCTAGCGCTAAGCCGATATCCTGAAGGGCCAGAATGGATCGGGCTTGGCGACCTTTTACAAGGCCAGCCGCGCTTTGCAGAAGTCCGCCGATCACCCCAGATACTCCGAGTATCACGCCGAGGCTAGCGTACGACGCGTGAAACTCTTTGATTACATATGGGTAGGTGAGTGCACTTCCCGAAACGTAAAAGTGTTG
>JAKAPB010000394.1 GCA_021823045.1 Actinomycetes bacterium
TGAGGCAATGGGCCCGAAAGACCGAGCTACTCGCCGGGTATCCGGAGGTTCTCAATGACCCAAGGACTTTAGGAGACCTGCGCAACAGCCTTACCTACCTTTCAAGCCCGCAGGTTGTCGACCTATTAGATGGGCTCGAAGAAGCTCTTAGATATGGGATCTCGACTCAGTACTACCGAATCAAATCGGAGCTGACCAAAGAGCTCTATGTCTCGGGCATAAACACGGGGGGTACTAAACCGAGCCACGACATCGAGCCCTACCACGATGCAGATTGGAATTCAGCCGCCACCGCACTAAGGTCGCTATCTTCCAACGACCTGTATCGCTTAGCCGAGGTTCAAAGTGACCTTTTCGAGATCATCGGCTATGACTCAAATCCCGACGAAGCACTTGAAAAGCTCTGTCTTCTCGCGGAGGGAACCGTATCAAACTCGGTGGCGATGGTATTTATTGCAGACCCCGAAGGGGCCTTGAATCTTGAGTACGCCCCTAGCTTATCTGCTGCGGCCAAGTCATCTTTGAGCGTCACCCTGCCGACTTCAACCTCAGGAGCACCATCCAACTCGTATCTGAGCAACCAGCCGATCTATATCGCCAACAATCATAGCGATCCAAGAGCTACGGACGCTAGAGACACAATGAGCGATCTCGGATTCGTATCATGCTGGAGCGCTCCGATAAGGGGCCAATTCGATCGTGTCCTCGGGGTATTTGCCATCGCCAGCAGCGAGAACAAACTGCCGAACACCTACCAGCGGGAGTTCTTGTCGACCATTACCCTAGCCGCACAGAATGCAATCAGCCGGCTCATTGAAAAGCTCACCTTTGAGAAAAACTCCTTGAGATGGGCGAACCTTGCCAATCAGCGGAGTGTGAGCCGATTCTGTGTCGATCTGTCTTCCGGTACCCTATTTGACGTCTCGGACGAGGTATTAGAGTTCCTCGGTTACTCCAAAGAACAGCTTTCAGGTCTAGTCGCCTCTGATATTTCAAAAGACCTCGGCGAAAGGGCGACCCAGAGACTAGCGGCAGAACTCGGACTCGATGGAACTAGTCACCTTGTCTCAAAGTTCACCACCAGCAGCGGCGATGAGAGGTTAGTGGAGCTGCTCATCGAAGTCTGCCATAGAGACGGCCGCAGATATTTAGACACAACAATAGTGGACATTTCCGATCGCTCTAGATCAGAACAGATTCTTGCGAGCAATCAGATGATCAGGGACCGGATTTTAAATACTTCCGCCTTCTTGACCATGACGCTCGACCCAACCGGCAAGACGCTAATGGTCAATGAAACCGTAGTTACAATGACTGGGTCGAGCGAAGGGGATCTCTTAGGAAAAGAATTTCCTTTCGATGCTCTGTTGTCTCCAAAGGATCGCGAGGCAGTTCACGACGCCTTTGTCTCGGCCAGCTCCTCCCGAAAGTCCCAGTCCATCGACGTCTGGATCACGACATCGGATGCCAAGCGCTACTATCTTTCATTGCGCGTCTCCCCAATTTTTGACACTTCAGGATCACTTCTTTCCTTCGTATGTACTGCGATCGACATGACCGATAGGTATAAAGCACAGCAGGAGACTGAGAAACAGAAGAATTTTGTCTCTCAGATAATAGATGCCCTCTCGTCGATAGTGATCGTCCTTGACGAGGAGTGCTGCATTGTCCAATGCAACCGTGCGCTCGAGGAATTCAGCGGTTTCAGTTTTGATCAGATGCGTGGAAAGCGAAACTTCCACCTCAACTTCTATCCTCCCCAGGCCAGACCGGGTGCACTCAAGTGGTTCCAAGATGCAATGAAAGGAGTGGCTCCGAATCGCACAATTACTCCATGGGTACACAAGTCCGGGGCTGTTCGGATGTTCGAGTGGCGAAGCTCGAACATTACCGACCAACAGGGCAAGATCCGTTTTATTGTGGGTGTGGCCGCCGACATCACCGAAGACGACAAGAAGGCTAAAGAGCTCAGGCGAGCGGCTGCGGTCTTCGAAAATTCGGTAGAGGGCATCGTCATCGTGGACAAGAAGGTAACGATTGTCGACGTCAATGAGGGATTTTCTAGGATTACTGGCTACTACAAAGCCGACTGTGTCGGCAAGAGCGCGGGCTTCTGGGGTTCGGACATCCATGATGCCAAGTTCTTCGAAGAGATGTACCGTTCACTCAGGGACGACTCGCACTGGAGTGGAACCATCTGGAATCGCAAGAAGGACGGCGAAGTATTTCCGGTCTTGATGAACATCACCGCGATCAGAGACTCACACGGAGAATTAGACCACTACGTCGCAATCTGCTCGGACATTTCCGAGATGATACGGTATCAGAAGCAACTCGCCGAGATGGCATTTCATGACCTACTAACGGGCCTAGCCAACAGAAGCTTCTTGGTCGAGAAGATCAGGACCAAAATGGCCGAGGCTCGCAGATCTGGCTCGGTCATCGCAGTGGCTTACATGGATCTTGACAATTTTAAGCCGGTAAACGACACCTATGGACACGCTGAAGGTGACCGCCTCCTCATTGAAGTTGCCCGAAGACTCGAGGACGAGCTCAGGGAGGTTGATACGGTGGCGAGGATCGGAGGTGATGAATTCGTCTGCTTGTTGGAGCTTAAGGACAGACCCGAGTGCGAAAGGATCATCAACCGGATCATCAACCGGATCGAAGAACCCTATAGGATCGCCGACGGAGAAGCAACGGCTACTGTTTCAGCGTCGATTGGTGTCGCCTTTTATGATCACGACGATACAGATCCCGACAGTCTGCTTCGACAGGCAGACCAGCTGATGTACAGCGCCAAAAGAACCGGTGGCATGAAATATATCACCAAGGAGAAGGCCTCCAGTTATCGCACTAGTCGTATAGATGAAATAGTCCCGGACGCGAGCACTGATCCGGGGTTAACCCAGGGATCCGACCAGGAACTCCCCTAGGAGCGTGAGTCAGTATTCATTCACCGACCGGCCTTATTGAGCTCTGATATCAGCACTATTGGCATAGAGATTGATTCATTTTCACTCCGCAAGGTGAGATCCCATCGACTAGAATATAGCTATGAGCTGCGATGTTAGCAACAATCGGCGCTTTGACACCACAGATAATGATCCTCCTAAGCCGCCAGCAAAGTCCAAGGTTCCAGCTAGTATCACCAAGACCTTCC